>NZ_JBSMVT010000024.1:0-45598 GCF_053760925.1 Enterococcus olivae | reverse complement strand
ATTTCTAATGGAAAAAATTTTTCCATTAGAAATAACTAGGCAAACCGAACGCAAGTGAGGTACTAATAACAAAATTTAAGTGAAGTCAGCTGCTTTTTTATTCAACCTCAAAAAATTTGACACATACCCCTTGAGGCTACGTTTTGCTTGATCGAAATCAGAGTGCTATAATATAGAAAAAGGGGGCGTTTACAATGTTAGAAACGTATGACAAAGTATTGATAGCAGTAGATGGTTCCAAACAGTCCGAGAAAGCATTTGATGAAGGAGTTGAGATCGCCAAAAGGAATAATGCCACCGTGTATCTGGCATGGATCATCAATGATGTAGAGTTGACGACAAGTGCTTATGCCTTTTCTAAATTGTTGCATGATGAAAAAGAGTTTGTTGAGGACTTTTTGACAAAAAAAGTCAATCAAGTGAAAGAAGCGGGAATCGAGAACGTACAGCCGGTCATTGAAGTAGGATCTCCAAAACGCAAATTAGCTGTCGACATTCCAGAAGAGTATGGCATCAATTTGATTATCATGGGATCGACCGGTAAGGGAGCCCTTACCCAAGCTTTGATTGGTTCTACAACCGCCTTTGTTGTCAATCATGCAATATGCAATGTGATGGTTGTCAAATAGCAACATCCTCTTAGCAGATACTCTCAAACAATTAGAGTATCTGCTTTTTTTTTTTGCAACTTTTTCAAGTCTCGTCCGTCATACATAGAAGAAAAGGGGGAAATAGGGTTGGAGGAATGGATCGTTTTATATTATGAAAAGCTCCAACACTATTTCCGAGGAAAAGTGAAGGATTCTTTTCAAGCGGAAGATTTGGTACACGATGTCTTCATCAAAGTCATGCTGGCTTTACCGAAGAAGCAACCGGATGATTTCGAAGCTTGGCTCTTCACGATCGCCAAATATACCCTGTATGATTATTACCGGAAAAAGAAGCTCGATTTATTGCCAGAAGACTATGAGTACTTTTTACCAGCTGCTGATCAGACATTGGAAAAAATCACTCAGCAGGAAAGGATTCAACAAATCGATGGTCTGACCGAAAAATTAAGAGTATCCTCTGGTCTTGTTTGCTAGAGGATACTCTTATGAAGAAATTTCATTGATCTTAAAACTGTCAGTCAGTACAGTAAAATCACGGATTTTTCATGCAAGAAAAAAATTAAGGAGTGACAGCGATGAATGAAAAAAATACCAGCGATTTCAAAAATAAGTAGAACGATCGAAGCAGAAATTGATCCTGACAGGAATTTATCAAGTGCTTTTTTGGGGCTTGGTTTTACTTGCTTGTTCCTACTTGTTCCCTTGGGTTTACTATAAAAACAGTCACAATGACGCCGAGCTTATGCGTAGTCTGCCATCTGATCCTTTAGGAATCACTGTCACAGTTGAAGAACCACTACGTGACGATTATTTGGAAAAATATCGCTTTTACTGGTACGAAATGTCACAAAGCAATCTACATTACGATCCATTGAATTTACAGATTCGCTCAACCTTTCTGGGGAAAGAAGAAATCTACCCATTGATCGCTAAAACAGCTGGTCAGGCAGAAATTGTCCATGAAGTGACAGCGCAGTATTGGTTTGATTATTTAACACGATTCGATGTTCGTAGCAGCTAGTTAAATGTCTTCACGCCGTCGACAATGCCGGTTCTTGGCTATACACCTGATGATGAACAGAAGTTTCTAGACTATTTAAAAGAACTGGGACAGTATAAATTGGCAGATTTGACGATTTATTTAAAAATCCCTTTATTGCCAAGTGAAGTTCGTGAGAGGACCGCGGATCTGGAGGTGCTGCATTATGGGATTGACTACGCGGACAGTTCAGAGTTTGGTTATTCTGATTGGATGCTGCAGGGACAAACTGCCAATGATTATGATCAGCTAGTGGAGAATGTAGTCAAAGAGGGGCTGGATTACTTAACATCTTATTTCCCAACCTATGGCCATTTAGGCTGGGAGAATAGCGAGTATCTTAATACCTTTTTTAGATCAAATCAAGATCTGAGATTTTATGATTTTGCAGATATTCAGGATTATGTTGATTACAATGGCGTGAAGATCAGTACACTGCGGGTTTCTGCCTCCAGTGAGATTTTGGCTGAATGGTTGGAAAATAATCGTGAGGCCGTGGTACGGGTAGAATTGAATCAGTTGACGGATGTGATCCTTGAAGGGGCACAAATAGGGGAGGGGAATTAAAGTGGAACGTTTTAAAACAATTTGGATGTTTATAGTTAAAAGCTATTCGCTTTATTTCTTAGCATTTTTTGTTTATCAAGTCACCGTTTTGGGGAGAATAGTGAATCGGAATGCGTTCATTTTTTATGATGCAGTCTTGAATGAGCCGACAACCGTTAGCTGGATTCAGAGATTGTTGAGTGGCAGTTTGCATCCAACAGTATTAGGAAGTGGTCGCTGCGATTACCTTGCTGCTTGCGTGGAAGGATCGTGATCTTACTCTTGGTAAGCAATTGATTTATCCAGGAGTCATTTTCGTATTGATCGCGTTGAGAACATTGGGGTAAACAAAAAAAGAACGAATCCTGCGATTCGTTCTTTTTGCTTACATAACAAATGATGTTGGATCAACAAATCCTGACCAGATTCCTGTCCCTACACGGAAATCCAAGTGTGTACCAGTTGAACGGCCAGTGGTTCCCATGCCACCGATCGTTTGACCTTGGCTGACACTTTGTCCATTGGAAACACCAATACTGCTCAAATGCAGATAATGAGAATAATAGCCGTCGTCATGGCTGACAATGATATAATTGCCACCACCAGTATCAAAACCAGTTTGAACGACAGTTCCTGCTTTAGCAGCAAAGATCGGAGTACCCGTAGAACCAACTAAGTCGATCCCTTTATGGAACTCAGAACCGGCCCCTGTTGGATTGGCGCGGGGACCATAAGGACTAGAGACAGAGACGTTGCTGACCGGAGACATCCAGCCCGAAGAATTTACGGACGGTGCTGCTGCTTGCGTATTTACTGATACTGATGCAGAAGAACCAGCTGATGAAGACGAGCTAGCAGACGATGAAGAGGCGCTCTTCACAGAAGAGACTGTGGCCTGTTCTTGAATGGCTTTACGAGCTTCTTCTTCTTGTTTGCGTTGTTCTTCCAAGGCTTTTAACTGCTCTTGGCGCTTGCGTTCGGCTTCTTCTTTTTGTTTAACAAATTTTTCTTTTTGTTTTTTCTCAGTCGCAACGGAAGATTGGAGTTCATTGATCAATACTTCTTGATCCAATTGAGCTTCAACTAATTCCTGCTGCTTGACTTGAAGTTCAGCACTTTTATCTTCGATCACTTGTAGACGTTCTTCCGTTTCAGCTAGAAGCTCTTCCAGCTTCTCTTTGTCTTTTTGTTGCTCTTTCAAGATATCGTTGTTTGCTCCAACGATTGTTGAAACAGCAAGTGCACGACCCACAGCTTCATTTAGAGAGTCAGCTGTTAAGATTGCTTCCAGGAAGTTGTCGGCGCTTTGATTGGTCTGCACATCGACCGCTTGTTGTTTCAGCTGTTCATCACGCTTGGCGATCACGATTTTTAACTCTTCTATTTCCTCGTTCAATTCATTCAAACGTTCTTCTTCTTTTGCTTTATCAGCCAACAGATCGTTTATTTCTTGTTCGATCTGATCCACGTTTGCTTGGATTTGTGCAAGTTGCCCTTCGGCTTCTTTTTGATCTTCTTGCAAAGATTCGATTTTTTGATCTTGTTCTTTGATCTTATTGTCTAAATCATCTGCATAAGCTAGCGATGGGCTGGCTAGCAGAGCGGTAAGCAACGCAAGGGTTGCTGTTTTTTTCAACTTAATCATAGATAACCTCGCATAAATATATTCTTCACTTTATCTAATATATGAAACAATTGTGAGTTTTGTGTGAGTAATTGAGAAATAATTTGAAATATAGCACTTTTAATCCAATTGAAACAAAAATAATTGAGTTGTTACAATCTGTGATGTTGAAAATTTTGACTTCGTGTATAATGAAATCGAGGTGAGAGAATGAATATTCAATTAGTATCGAATCAACCCCAAAATTATCAAAAATACTTGGATTGTCTGCGTTCAGAGTTACCTTTTGTGACTTGTCTTGTGTCTACTCAGATCAGGGAGGATCAGAACATTCTTCTCCTATTTCCAGATCAATATCCAACGATTGAAGGGTCATTTCTTTCAGAAGATTCAAAAGGAAAAACGTGGTATATTATTTTTAATGAGAATTTGACGGAGGAACAACGCTGTCAGTTTTTAAATAGAGGCATAGATGTGATGTGGTCCTTCTCGTTGAGCAAGTACGAGTTTTTAGCGAAGATCAAAGCAATCTTTCGGTTGATGGAGCGTCATCATTTACCAGAAGCACTTAGCTACAATCAGGAAGAACTAGTGTTGCAGATGGCGACGCAGCAGGTTTATGTGGAAGGACAGGAAGTCATCTTGACCGCTTCTGAATATCAACTATTGCTTCAGTTTATGCAGCATCCCAATCGAGTCTACTCGCGAGATGAGCTGTTGGTATTATTGAACAATCAGCGAGGAACCCATCGAGCGATTGATACCCATATCAAAAATTTGCGCCGAAAATTAGTAGTAAAGAACAGAGAGTTTGAATACATTCGAACGGTTCACGGGCGCGGGTACCGTTTTGAAGCAAAACCAAATGAATAAGAAGAGGTGCAGTATGTGGCAAACATCAGAAGAAAAAAAACAAGCATATGAATTATTATTACTACAGCAAAAAGGATTATTGGAAGCAGAAGCACACTGGATCGCTTCTCTATCCAATTCTTCTGCTTTATTGAACGAAACCTTAAAGGATACAGTCTTTGCAGGTTATTATTTATTTGAAGAAGGAGAGCTGATTCTAGGTCCTTTTCAAGGGAAAGTTTCTTGTACGAGAATCAAACTTGGAAAAGGTGTTTGTGGAGAATCTGCGGAAAAGCAAGAAACAGTGATCGTTGCTAATGTCAAAGAACATGACAATTATATCTCATGTGATTCTGCTGCAATGTCTGAAATCGTAGTGCCAATGGTAAAGAATGGACGTTTGATTGGTGTTTTAGATATCGATAGCAGCAAAACACATGGTTATGATGAGATAGACCAGGAATATTTGGAAAAATATGTCGACATACTGCTGAGTGTCTTGTAAGGGACAAATTTGATTAGTCAAGACTGGTCAGAACTTTTCGGTTGAATTCCCGTCGAATTATGCTATACTGTTATTTGGTAGTGATACCCCTTTTTAATCAAGGGGACGTTACGGATTCGACAGGCATAGTTTGAGCCCGAATTGCGCTTCGTAGGTTACGTCTACGTAAAAACGTTACAGTTAAATATAACTGCTAAAAACAATAACTCTTACGCTTTAGCTGCCTAAAAACAGTTAACGTAGATCCTCCCGGCATCGCCCATGTGCTCGGGTCAGGGTCCTATTCTAAGTGGGATACACCTATTCTTTCCGTCTGCAAGTATAGGAAGAGAACATCAGACTAGCGAAATAAACAGCCTGTCATTCGGCGGATTATCTAGCGAATCTCTTAAATCGAACTGACTATGAGCGTAGATTTTTGGGTAGCGATATGTTTGGACGCGGGTTCGACTCCCGCCGTCTCCATATGGAGCAATAAGTTTCAGTGAGTCTCTGAATGCTGTTACCGCAGTGTTTGGAGACTCTTTTTGTGCTCTGTGGTCTAACAGATGTTAATGAACGGTGACACGTACTCAGTTGGTTTTAACATATTTTTAAGATGAGGGAGGTGTATGCACTGTGGGACAAGGGATTTACAGGGTTACTAATGCAAAAATTGACCTGAAATTTACTGGAGAAAACAGTGGAAATCAGCAAGGCGGTATGAAGATATTGGATGCTCTGGATGTTATTTTAAAGCAGTTAAAGCTGTTAGGCAGAAGGGAACGGACACTCCATGAATACAGGAAATGGACTCTTAGCTACGTTCAGACTGTTGATCAGGAGTACTTATCGGAGATCACTGTAGAAAGTATCTTCCAGTGGCTGTCCAGTATGGAAGGAACGTCTAACGCAACAAGGAATATCAGATTAAAGAGTTTTAAAGCAGTACTCAGTAGATGCTTTGACAATGGATGGATTCCCAGTAAGTTCTGGAAGAATATTCAGATTAAAGTTGATACTAAAGTAAAGCCTGCAGCTACAGATGATGATATCAGGATTCTGCTGTCTGTGCTGGACTTATCCAATTGGCACCAGTTACGGGATGCTACAGCTATTCTGTTGATGTACAGGACAGGAATCAGGTTAGCGACTCTGAGCAGTCTTAAGGAGGAACACGTGGACTATTCAAGTAAGCAGCTTCTTCTGTCTGCAGATATTATGAAGAATCATGACTGGCTGAAACTGCCACTGGATGAGGACTTACTGTTGTTACTAAGAGCACTTACTGACCACAACAAGATTATCCGCAGTAGAAAGAAGAAGCGGAACTCCTACGTGTTCATTACGGAACAGGGCAATCAGGTACAGAGCAGCTTTAACAACAATGTGGTGCAGAAGAGACTGGGAAGGTACGGGAATGAGTTGAATCTGCAGAACATCAATCCACATGCTTTACGCAGAGGATTTGCAACCAATCTGATGAAGAAGGATGCACCTATTTCGCTGATCAGTAAAGCACTGGGACACACTGATACTGTTACAACCAGTAAGTATCTGTATCTGTCCAAAGAGGAAGTGGCAGAGTCACTGAAGCAGTATCTTTAATGCAACATTGACCTACTGTCACACTGTTGTTACAATAAAATTACAGAATATATATAAAGGAGTTTATTCATATGAAAAAAGGGTTAGTCGGAGTTGGAGTTACGTTAGCAGTACTACTGTTTTGGTTTGTTGCCTGTGTAGATACGTCTGAGGTGGATGTTGACTTGTTTCCAGAAGAGTCAGAGTCTGTTGCAGAGTCTTCAGCAGTAGACACAGCGTCTTCAGAAGTAACTGAGGATGCAGTAACTACCTTTACTGCAGATGATTCATTTAGTTTTACTGACGTTACTATCAACCCAAAGTCAGTTACGTTAACAGAGGAAGACGGTAGCTACTATGCTACACTGGAACTAAGTTGGATCAATGACAGCTTACCGCAGGAGTCTAAGTTTACTGGAGCACTAACAGGTATTGATGTTCAACAGGACGGAGAGTTACTAACAGAGGTGTCAGGTGCTTATGCAGATACAGACTCTGACGTTCACTTTCCTAATGCAGTAGGTGGAGAATGGGGAGTTAAACTGACGTATGAGCTGTTGAATGCTGAGGATGAAATAGCATTCACCTTTGTTCCTGCAGATGAACACAGCGACTCTGAGACAATTACAGTACAATTTTAATATAGTTGTCTGCTATTTACTTGCTACAGTGTACTAATATATAGAAAATGGTTAGAACTGTCACTGACCATTCCTTCCATGCAGTGAGACTTAATTGTCTTGCTGCTTTTTTCTATGGGGGGACTATTTACAGTGTAAGGAGGTAACGTATGTTAGTTAACATTCACCAATCAAAGTTAACAGAACAACAGGAGTATGCAATTGATTTACTGGTAGGAAGAACACCAACAGGTGAATCTATGTCTAAACAGGCTATTGCAGATGAAGTAGGAGTTTCACGTCAAACCATTTATGACTGGCTGAAGAAAGATAAATTCCGTCAAGCATTGGTTGCACAGGCTAAGACTGTTACAGACTCTGGCGCTAACTGTTAAAGCAGAAGAAATGGGACTGTCATTGGAACAGTACAAACAGGAATATAATGAGGAATATTACAATGAGGAACAGTAGATGAAGGAAGTACAATTTACCACTGGGGGTAGTTGCGTAGCAGAGGGAATCTGTTATTTAACCGTAAACTGCTTGCTTTTCCGCCCAGATATGTGTTAAAGTAACTGTAAATTAATTGAACCAGTACGGCAGAAGTTCATTCACACTGTTTTGTGCTGTTGGTCTACAGTATGTATCTTTAACGGACGGTAAAAAACTGAAATCAAACTTGTGACGCGGGTTCGACTCCCGCCGTCTCCATATGGAGCAAGTCTCTAAGTGTTGCAGTAGCAGCGTTTAGGGGCTTTTTTTAGCTAGTAACGAGTAGTGACCTATCACTGATTAGGCAATAGAACGTTCAAAAAAGAAGCTACGTAATCACGCAGCTTCTTTTAAATAGTGTCAGATCAAATCAAAATGTTTCAAGCCGTGGACGATGCCACCGTCAGAATTTTTTTTAGTGATAAAGGTGGCTCTTTCTTTCAAACCGTCAATCGCATTGCCCATCGCGATCGTATAATCACAGGCTTCAAAAAGTGGGAGATCATTGATCCCATCGCCAAAAGCAAAGGTAGGGACGTTTTCCAAATGAAGCATTTTTTTCAGTCGTTCAACAGCGGTCCCTTTTGAAGTTCCCTTGTTGACGGTATCCAGTGAGAAAGGTAGGTTTCGGTAGAAGGTCAGCTCTGGAAATGTTTCTTGATAGTATTCATCGCCATCTGGTGCGATCACAAGGAACATATGGACATCCTGAGTTTGGTAACCATTTGGCTGAATCTCAGGCAGCGGGGTATTTAGCAAGCGATAGGTTTCCACCGTTGCTTCATCGTGACCGCTGGACCAGCAGTTGGTCGTATTGTAAAAAGAGACATTGTGATTTTTTTCAGCAACACTGGCTAGCATTCGTTGAGAAACATTTGGATCGATTTTCTCGCTGTAAAGTTCTTTTCCTTCAACTCGGATAAAAGCGCCATTCATGGCAATGTTGGAGGTGATTCCGGTGTTTTTACGAACCATATCAAAATCAAATTCCGTTCGTCCTGTGGCGATCACAGGTAGAATATTATTGGCTTTCAATTGAGCCATTGCAGGACCAATCTCTGGGGCTATTTGCGCATGAGGATCCAAAAGTGTACCGTCCAAATCGAAAAAAGCTAAAGCTCGGTAAGTCATCGTTCAATCTCCTTTTGTCATCAGTGTAATTTCATCTTAACAAAGATTGAAAAAAAGACAAAGGTTTGTTGAAAAAAATATGAAGTTGTTGGTGGGATCGGGGATTTCGAGTATACTAGATACAGGTAAAGAAACGAGGAGTGACAAGATGATTTTTTTAGTAGTAGGGACTATTTTTTTGGTGGTGGGATTAGCATTTTTTGTTGTTCCCTCAAAAAAAGAAAACCTGATTTATGGGTATCGAACGTATTTGTCCAGACAAAGTGAGGATCATTGGAGATATGCACAAAAGATGAGCGCCCTGTTTTTTCTGCTTTTTGGCGCAGGCATGGCAATCATCGGCGGAGTGCTGAAATATACGGACAACACCAATTTTTTCTTGGTGGAGCTACTGCTGATCCCGTGGTTTGTTGCCCCGATGTTTGGCTGTATTGAAATGAAATTAAAAAAATTTGATCAAAACTATAGAGGTGAACGAAATGAATATCTTAATGATTGAAGACAATGAATCGGTGTCAGAAATGATGCAAATGTTCTTTTTGAATGAAGGTTGGGAAGCTGTTTTCAAATATGACGGCAAGGAAGGCTTGGATGAGTTTTTAGCAGATCCTGATAAATGGGACATGATCACTCTCGACCTAAATCTACCAAGTATGGACGGGATGGTCGTGGCTCGTAAAATTCGGGAGGTTTCCAGCACTGTGCCGATCATTATGTTGACAGCCAGAGATTCTGAAAGTGATCAGGTGATCGGGTTAGAGTTAGGTGCTGACGATTATGTGACGAAGCCATTTAGTCCGTTAACACTGATTGCACGGATCAAGGCCTTGCATCGTCGAAGCGAGCTGGCAGAAAAAGCAGCTACCAATGACAGTGAACAAGATTTTGACGTTGAGACAGAGCATTTCAAAATGAATGTCAAAACGCGGGAAGCGTATCTAGACGGTCAGGCGATCGATGGCTTGACACCAAAAGAATTTGATTTGTTGTATACATTGGCTAAAAAGCCGAGACAGGTTTTCTCCAGAGAACAACTTCTGGAGCTAGTCTGGGATTATCAATATTTTGGTGATGAGCGAACTGTCGATGCTCATATCAAAAAGCTACGCCAAAAAATTGAAAAAGTCGGCCCACAGGTCATTCAGACTGTTTGGGGCGTCGGTTATAAATTTGATGATTCTGGTGTTGCCTAATGCGATACCTTTATCAACAGCTACTGGCCTTCTGGTTTGTCATTGTGATCACACTCTTGACCCTCGGGATCGCCTTGATGCAGATGACGCGACAAACGATCGAAGAAAATAATTACAGACAGCTTGTTGGCTATGCAGATGCAGTCGTTGAAGTGATGCGCATGCGTAGTGAAGTGACTTCATCCTTTGATCTAGAGCTGGATTTGGTTCGTTCGTTGAATATGTCAGAAGTGATCTTGAATCAACAGGGCGTGAATTTTGTCTTTCTAAAACGAGACAAGGAAGTGCTGTATCCCGTGGCTCCAGAGCAAGCAATCAATTTTTCAGTGAATGGTTACTGGGAAAGACTAGAGGAAGGTCAGAAGCAGCAGTTTACCACTGATACAAATATTTTTGGTGAAACGGAAGTGACTTCCTATACCATGATTCCGGTCAATCTGGCGAATGTTTTTTACGGGGCGCTGATCGTGACCCAGCCTGCTGAAAACGTAAAAAGCACCGCAGATGAATTCACCGTGAATCTGATCAAAGGTTTTGCCTTGTCCGGCGTCTTGGCGTTGATCATCAGTTATTTTTATGCTACCTTCCAGGTACGCAGGATCAATCGTATGAAACGGGCGACCAAAGAAGTTGCGAATGGCAATTTTGACAGTATCTTGCCAGTCCACAATCGCGATGAATTTGATGAGCTGGCAGAGGACTTCAATAAAATGACTGTTTCTTTAAAGGAATCACAAAAAGAGATCGAACGACAGGAAGAGCGCCGACGTCAGTTCATGGCAGATGCCTCTCACGAGATGCGGACACCACTGACGACAATCAATGGTCTGCTAGAAGGATTGGAGTATCATGCGATCCCTGAAGATCAAAGAGACAATGCGATTCGACTGATGAAAAATGAGACGGAACGTTTGATTCGTTTGGTCAATGAAAATCTGGATTATGAAAAAATTCGAACCGACCAAATCTCGATCGTAGTCAAAAAATTCAATGGAACCGAAGCATTGAAGGGTATTTTGACGCAATTAAAACGCAAAGCAAAGGCAGCGAACAATCAATTGATTTTGGAAACTACGGAAGACATCGAGGTGTTTGCTGATTATGATCGTTTTGTTCAGATTGTTGTCAACATTATCCAAAATGCGATCCAATTTACTGAAAACGGTGAGATTCGAATCAAGATCGAGAAAGGCTATCTAGAAACGATTGTCGAGATTGCGGACACGGGGATCGGTATGAGCGAAGAACAATTGAAGAATATTTGGGATCGCTATTACAAAGCAGACCCTTCTCGTAAAAATCGTCAATTCGGTGAGTCTGGTCTAGGTTTACCGATCGTCCAACAGTTAGTCCGTCTTCACAAAGGATCCATCGATGTGAAGAGTGAGCTGGGACAAGGAACGACCTTTAGAATTAGTTTCCCTGATGTGGAGATCACAGAATAAGCCAACAAAAGACCTTAAGAAAGCTAATATGCTTTCTTAAGGTCTTTTTCTAAAATATCTGGTCAATATAGGGTGTTTGACAAAGTTGCTTGTCTGAGCTGAATAAAATGATTTTAAGCTGTTTGTCATGCGCAAGTTGATGACAGAAGGGAAGTAGCCATTGAACATCTTTGACAGACAATTCCTTGTAACAGCGATTAAGTAGAAGGATCTTTTTTTCCTGGAGCAGTTGACGTACCAGCTGCAGTTTGACTTTTTCCAAGGGAGTCAATTCCTCTTGAGACAAAATTTCGGGAGAAAGTTCAACTAAGGAAAGATAGGTTGAAATCTCAAGCTGTCGATGTTTTTTCACTCCCAATAGAAGATTGTCTTTTAAGGAAAGAAAAGGGAGGATCTGAATATTTTTTGTCACCATTCCGATTGTTTTCAAAGAAAATGGACGGGGAGACTGAAAAAGGTTTTTGGCACATTGATCTGCTCGAACCAGATAAAAACCAGCGGGTAGATCGGCTAAAGAGATTGATTTTTCCATTGATGATACCTCCAATAACTATAGCTTCCTGAAATACACAGACTCATAGAACCCAGCAGACCTCCTAGGGTCACCAAGGTCTTCCACAGTGACGAAAAGAACATACGGAACCACTCATGACTCGATAACTGAAGTGATGAGAAGAGCGCTTGATTGGTCCGTGGAAAACGGATCAACAAACGATTCAGGGAATCGTCTTCCATGACCTGAATGTTGACAGAAAGCTCATTGAGCGAGTCCATCGCTTTTAGATGTGTTTCCAAGACAAGATTACCAAGACTATGCTGAAAAATTAGAAAAACCATACTAAAGACAATTGCCAGTAAAAGAATCGGTGAGAGATGCTCGGCTAAATTAAAACGCATCCAAGCATAAACCGAACTACCCGATTGATACCAAGCAAGCAATTCCTGATCTTTTTTGATTTGCCCAAAGAGAAAAAAGACAAAGAAGAAGGCCAGCAAGAGTGGTAATCTGAGATCGCGAATATATGTATAAACCAGCCTCAATTGTTCCTGTGATTGTCGTAATTGTTGCAAAATAAAGCTTTCTTCTTCCTGATAGCCAGAAGAAGTTATTAGCTCTTTGGTCTGATTGAAAAGCAGTGGAAGAGATTCTAGTAAACTATTCAAAAAAAGTAGTAGACTAAAACCGATGACCAGTAAAAGAGTATACAGAACGGTTGATCGCTTATGATATCTCAAACTAGCCAAAGCAAACCTAATCATGTTTCTCATCCTCACTTTCTTACTTTAAATATAGCGGATGATTTTGAAAAAACTATGAATATCTTATAGTAAAAAAGCGAAAGTATCGATGAGAAAGAAAAAAATAAATCATAAAATCACACAAAAAAAAAGGAAAGATCCATTTTTCAGGATCTTTCTTTTCAGTTTTTCTATTCAGTAGTTTCTTCAGTATTTTCCTCTACAACGACATCAGGATTGTATTCCTGATAAGATTTCGTATCATAAAGATCAACAGTCGATTCGTTGTTGTTTTGTGAGAAGAGGCTAGTAGAGTCTTCTCCTAATTCTCGCTCAATCGAGGTCATTCTTTCCATGATATTTTTATAACTGTACTCGCTTGGGTCAACAGGCTCTAAACCGCTTGCTGTATGGAAACGTAACAAATCTCCGTTATTGACTTTGTCAGAAATTTCCAGCTGACGATTGGCTTCATTTTGCAATTGATCAAATTCTGCCTGCATCTCTTCGGTCTGCATGTTCATAGCGAGCTTCGAAGAGTTGTTGTACAAGGTACCATTGTAGTAGGTGTATTTTGATGTCATGAATGAACCGTCTCTGAAAACAGCCATTTCCTGATGATCGTCTGAAAACAGATCCTGACCTAACTGGATAAAGTTTTGTGTATCAACACCTAGCAAATGCAAAACAGTTGGCAAGACATCGATTTGCGAGCCGTAGGTATGACTCACTCCACCACCGTCTTGACCGGGAAGATGAACCATAAATGGGACACGTTGCATTTGGGCGTTGTCAAAGTCGTTCCAAGTGGCACTTGATTTACCGACCAACTCTGCCAAATTGCGATTGCGTCCGTTAGAAACACCATAGTGATCACCGTACAGAACGATTACAGAGTTTTCATACAAACCACTTTCTTTCAAATAGTGGAAGAATTCTTCTACTGATTTATCTAAATAGTTGGCTGTAGCGAAGTAACCATTGATCGTATCATCCGGTGTATTGGCCATTGGGAATCCAGCATCATCGTTCGTGAATTCTGCGTAAGGATAATGATTAGAAACGGCAATAAATTTTGAATAGAAAGGCTGCTGCAAATGTTCCAGGTATTGAACGGATTGTTCAAAGAAGGGTTTGTCATGCAGACCATACTGGAATGAATTTTCTTCGTTGACATCATAATAAGAAGAGTCGAAGAAATAATCGTAACCGAATCGTTTGTAGATCTCGTTACGGTTCCAGAAGTTTCCAGCATTTCCATGGAATACAGCAGAAGTGTAGCCCTTGGTTTGTTTCAAAATATCAGGTGCTGCTTCAAAGGTGTTTTTACCACCAAACTGCGTGAAGAAAGCTCCTTGGTTCAGTCCGAATAAAGAGGTTTCCAATAATGTTTCAGCGTCACTCGTTTTTCCGGCTTTTACTTGATGGAAAAAGTTGTCGAAGCTGTAGGTACTTTGGTCATGAAAAAGACTATTGATGAATGGCATAACTTCGTGCTCAACACCGTTTTCGTCTTTCAATTTGTAATCAATCAGAAATTGCTGCACACTTTCCAAATGGATGTAAATGACATTCTTACCTTCAGCAATACCAAACATGTCTTCATTAGGTGCGGCATAATGTCCGTGGACATAATCTTCTACTTCCTTCATATCGTTGGGACTTGCTTCAGCACGAACTTGTGTCGTTTTGTACGTCTGAACCGCATCGTAAGCAGTGAAAGCATTCAACCCAAGATATTTTACTAGGTAATCTCTTGAAAAAGTTCTAGTCAACAAACCGGAACGATCCGTCTCTGCTAGAAAGAGGTTCCCAGAGAAAATCATAATCGCTAAAGTAGAGACCGCCAAGGCCACGCGTGCTCGGATCGGTTCGGTATCCATTTTGATTTTCTTCGTCATCAGTCCAGCGACGATCAGAATAAAATCAAGGAAATAGAACAAATCGGCTGGTTGGAAAAGCTTCAAGGCACTTTCACCAAGTCCACTGGCTACTTTTCCGGCACCAAGAATCGTATTGATCGTGATAAAATCTGTAAACTCACGATAATAGGTGACATTTGCGAAAAGCAAGACAGTCATTAACAGATAGATGAATAAGAGTGTCGCATAGGACAGCTTGGTTCGTCTGACATACAAGGCGATCGAAAGTAGCAAGAGCGTTGTTGCGATCGGGTTAATGAACAGGATGAAGTACTGCATCGAGCTTTCAATGCCCAAATTGAATTCTGTTAGATAGGCTACGATATTTTTTATCCAAAACAAAACAGCTAATAAGCTGAAAAATCCTAGACGAGTATTTAAAAAGTTTGGTAATTTAAAATTTTTCAAGGGAATAGTTCCTCGCTTTCTTGAAATCAAGTATGAATAAAATTCACATTTGCAATCATCTTTCTTATTCTACTAGGGACAAGAAAGCGTGTCAATAAAATAAGGAATACGACCTTTAAATTAATTTTTTCTTTAAAAACAGATGCAGCAGACAAAAAATCGGGTTTTTGTTATACTAAACGTATTGAGAATGAAGCAGGTGTAAGCAAAATGAAGATAACAGTCACACAAAAAGCAGTCAAAAAAATCAAAAAAGATTATCCGTTGATTCAGTCTGAAGATTTGGTCCGACCCGTTGAGACCAATGAATGGGTCACATTTACAGATACTCAGGGAAACCTGGTTGCCAAAGGCTATTTAGGCAAACAAAACAAGGGGATCGGATGGATTTTAACAAGAGAAAATCGCGAACTGGATGTCTCTTTTTTTGCCGAACGATTCGCAGCCGCCAAAAATCGCAGGAATCATTATTACAGGAATGAGCAAACAACAGCTTTTCGATTGGTCAATGGAGAAGGCGATGGTCTGGGAGGTTTGATCGTAGATTTGTACGAGGATTTCGCTGTTTTTTCTTGGTACAATGAAACGCTCTATTTCAATAGAAAGACGATCGTGACTGCCTTCAAGAAAATCTTTCCTGAGATCAAAGGGGCGTACGAGAAGATCCGTTTTGAGTCAAGCTTGCCAGAAAGTAAGCAAATGTATGGGAAGGAAGCACCCGAACCTTTATTGATCAAGGAAAATGGCATTGTCTATGCCACCTATTTGAATGAAGGTTTGATGACGGGGATCTTTCTTGATCAGCATGAAGTGCGAGGACGTTTGTCAGATGGTTTGGCTTCAGGAAAAACCGTCCTCAATATGTTCAGCTATACAGGTGCTTTCTCTGTCGCAGCAGCTATGGGAGGCGCGGTCCAAACAACCAGCGTTGATCTGGCTAAACGCAGCCTACCTAAGACCAAAGAACAGTTTACAGTGAATGGATTGGATCTGGAGCAACAGAAGATTCATGTGATGGACACCTTTGAGTATTTCAAGTATGCGAAGAAAAAAGAGTTGCTCTTTGATCTGATCGTACTAGATCCACCCAGCTTTGCTCGCAATAAGAAGAAGGTATTCAGTGTTGCTAAAAATTATGGCGACCTGATCGAAGACAGCGTCGATATTCTACATCCGCAGGGAACGATCATTGCCTCAACAAATGCCGCCAATCTTTCACCTGAAAAATTTCAGCAGCTGATTGAAGACGCTTTGGATAAAAAAGGCGTGTCCTACGAACAGACTGCCGCCTATCGCTTGCCAGATGATTTTACTGTTTATGCCGGTTTTCCAGAAGGAAATTATTTAAAAGTCTATGTTTATCAGTTAAAACAATAATAAATGGGGGTGTCGTCGTTGTTACAAGTAAAAGAGTTGACATTAGGTGAAGGCCAGCCAAAGATTTGTGTACCACTGGTCGGCAACACTACAGAAGAATTGCAGCTAGAGGCGGAGAAAGCCAATCAGACGGCTGCCGATATCATTGAGTGGCGTGTGGATTATTTTGAAAATGTTCATGTGATGGAAGACGTCTTAGACGCATTGACAGTGATTCGTGAAGCCTTACCTCAGAAAGTTCTGCTATTTACGTTTCGGACGAAAGAGGAAGGCGGAGAAAAAGCGATGACGCTGACTGAATATCAGCAGTTGTGTCTTTCAGCCGCAGCCAGTCAAAAAATCGATTTGATCGATGTCGAGTTAGCCAGAGTGGAATTTTTGGGACGAGGATTTGTAGCAGCGTTAAAAGAAAACAAGGTCAAGATCATTATGAGCAGCCATGATTTTGAAAAGACACCCGACGACGCCACCCTTGTGTTTCGAATCAATGTGATGAATCAGTTTGGCGCAGATATCGGTAAACTGGCGACGATGCCGCAACAGCTTCAAGATGTTTTAAGAATCATGGGGATCGTTTCTAAGGCAAGAGGCTTCAACCAACTGCCTTTAGCAGTGATGGCGATGGGAGATCTGGGAAAAGTGACTCGGATCACGGGTGAGATCACAGGCTCCGTCTTTACCTTTGGATCTTTGGATCAAGCCTCTGCACCGGGTCAGATCCCCGTGGCACAATTAAAGGAAATATTGGAGACCCTGCGTGTAACTGAAAAATAGGAAGTGACAGAAGTTGGCAAAAAAAAAGCCAGTAAAAACCAATGCGATTCGTTTGATTGAGCAGCAAAAAATCCCTTATACCGAGCATCGGTATGAATGGTCGGAGGAACATTCGGGAGCAGATGAAGCTGCGAAGCAATTGGGACAAACTGAAAAAATTTACAAAACATTGTTAGCAATGGGCAATAAAACAGGCCCCTTGGTGGCAGTCATTCCCGGAGATCGGGAGCTGGATCTAAAGAAAATTGCCAAAGCCAGCGGAAACAAGAAGGTTGAGATGCTGCATTTGCGTGACTTGGAGACAACGACCGGTTATATCCGAGGAGGCTGTTCACCAGTGGGAATGAAAAAGTTGTTCCCAACCTATATCGATAGCTCTGCGGAAACTTTGGACACGGTGATTGTTTCAGCTGGTCGTCGTGGTTTGCAGATGGAATTGAAACCAGCAGATCTGGCTAAGGTGGTAGGGGCAGACTTTGTGGAAATCTTGGGATAGCAAAAAAGAGTTGGCGCATGTGCCAACTCTTTTTTATGTGGTCAATAACTAAAATAAGCAGCAACTTCAGCCGCATGGACTCCAGCAGAATGACCGGTACAAAATGCAGCAGTGATATTGAAACCACCGGTATACCCGTTGATGTCGATCAATTCGCCACCAAAGAACAGACCAGGCATCTGTTTACTTTCCATCGTTTTAGGATTGATTTCCTTCAGATTGATCCCGCCACCAGTAACAAAAGATTTTTCTAGTGGAAAGGTTTTGGTGATCGCGATTCGATAATCTTTCCACAAATGAACGATCGCAGCTGCCTGATCCTCGGTTAATTGATGGGCAGGTAGGTCCGCTAGTTCGAGTATGTCTAGATAAAAATGGAGTAGACGTTCTGGTAAAAAAGCTTGGAGGGCATTTTTCAGAACCTTTTTGTTGTCTTTGACAGTCGCCAGTAGCTGTTGTGTTAGCTTATTAGTATCTGTGTCAGGAAAGCAATCTAAGGAGACTTGGACCGTTGCTTGTTTTTCCAGCAGTTGATTAACAAAAGAAGAACAACGCAACGCTGCAGGACCTGACAAGCCGAAATGGGTAAAAAGCAGATCCATTTTGTGCGTGGTCACGGCTTTGTTCTTTTCATCCAAAACAGACAATTCAATATCTCGCAAAGATAGTCCCTGTAAGGTTTTTTCTTGAATAAAAGCTTCTTCAGAAACCAAGGGAGATTCTGTCGGATACAAAGGAGCGATCGTATGTCCGACTTTCTTAGCTAGTTTGTAGCCGTCGCCTGTCGAACCAGTGGAAGGATAAGTTCTTCCGCCTGTCGTCAAAATAACACAGGGAGCTTGAAATTCTTCAAACTCTGTTGCAACTCCAGTAATTTGTCCTTCATGCAATAGCTTTTTCACTACCGTATTCGTCGCAATCGTTACATTGAGTTCTTTTACTCGCTGCAGGAGTGCTTCCACGATCGTTTTGGATTTATCGGTGACCGGGAACATTCTGCCATGATCTTCTTCCTTTAAAGAAACACCTTGTGACTCAAAAAAAGCCATCACGTCTTGATTGTTGAACTGAGCAAAGGTGCTGTATAAAAATTTGCCATTTCCCGGGATATGCTGAATCAAATCTTCCACTGAACGGTTATTTGTGACATTGCAGCGTCCGCCACCTGTCATGAGAAGTTTCCGTCCGAATCGCTTGTTTTTTTCTATCAATAAAACTTTCGCATTGTTCTCTGCGGCAGCGATTGTGGCCATCAATCCGCTGGTTCCTCCACCAACAACAATCACGTCATATGTTGCATCCATCTCTCTCACCTCAGAATAAATAGTTTGAAAATTAAAAAAATTATCATAATTTGCGTGCAATTAAAAAAATTTTCTGCTAAAATCATACTACCAAATCAAGGGGGTATTTTCATGACAAAAGCATCAGAATATGTAAAAAGCATTCAAAAAGAAATCCATGACAAGGATGCTAACCAAGCAGAGTTTCTGCAAGCAGTAGATGAATTTTTAGCGACAATTGTTCCTTTCTTAGAAAAACATCCTGAGTACGAAGAAAACAATCTGTTGGCGTTGATCACTGAGCCAGAACGTTTGATCCAATTCCGTGTGCCTTGGCAAGATGACAAGGGCAACTGGCAAGTCAATCGTGGTTATCGTATTCAGTTTAACTCCGCACTTGGACCTTATAAAGGTGGCTTGCGCTTCCACCCAAGTGTCAACTTGAGTATTTTGAAATTTTTAGCATTTGAACAAATCTTTAAAAATAGTTTGACAGGATTACCGATTGGCGGCGGTAAAGGTGGCAGTGATTTTGATCCCAAAGGCAAATCAGACGCTGAAATCATGCGTTTTTGTCAAAGCTTCATGACAGAGCTTTCTAAACACATCGGACCAGATACAGACGTTCCTGCAGGGGATATCGGTGTCGGTGGACGTGAAATCGGTTATTTATATGGAACATACAAACGCTTAAAACAATACGATGCAGGCGTGTTGACTGGAAAACCGTTGGACTTCTGGGGCAGCAAAGGCCGTACTGAAGCAACTGGTTACGGTGCCGTGTACTTTGTCAAACATTTACTTGCTGACTTAGAAGAAAACTTCGAAGGAAAAACAGCGATCGTTTCCGGAAGTGGGAACGTAGCCATCTATGCAATCGAGAAATTACAAGAATTAGGTGCCAAGCCTGTAACTTGTTCAGATTCTAATGGTTTTATTTATGACAAAGACGGGATCGATCTGGAGCTTCTAAAAGACATCAAAGAAGTGAAGCGTGAACGCTTGACCGCTTATGCTTCTGAACGTTCACAAGCAGAATACCATGAAGGTTCTGTTTGGGACTTTGATTTGGAAGCTGAGTTAGCCTTCCCATGTGCGACTCAAAATGAGATCGAAATAGAACAGGCAAAACGTCTGGTAGCTAATGGCGTGAGAGTTGTGGCTGAAGGTGCCAACATGCCAAGTACATTGGAGTCAGCAGAATACTTTATCGAACACAAGGTATACTATTGCCCAGGGAAAGCTGCAAATGCCGGTGGTGTAGCTGTATCGGCACTTGAAATGAGTCAAAATTCTCAACGTCTACAATGGGAAAAAGAAGAAGTGGATACAGGTTTAGATGGTATTATGCAAAATATTTACGAAGCATGCCGCGACACTGCACAGGAATTTGGTGCAGAAAACAACTTCATGTTGGGAGCAAATATTGCAGGATTTGCCAGAGTTGCGAAAGCAATGCAAGCACAAGGCTTAGTTTAGTCAGAATTTACTTGAAAAAAAAGGTCAAAGAAAGTAAAGTAGTAGGTGTAATGAAACTACTACTTTATTTTTTTAGGGAGGATTCAAGATGGGACATATTTCATTTGATTATTCAAAAGTAGCTCCATTTGTAAGAGAGCATGAATTAGATTTCTTACAAAGCCAAGTCTCGGCAGCAGACAAGGCATTGCGTGAAGGTACAGGTCCAGGAAGTGACTTTTTAGGCTGGATCGATCTACCTGAGAATTATGATAAAGAAGAATTTGATCGTGTGAAAAAAGCAGCTGAAAAAATCAAATCTGATTCTGACGTGTTAGTTGTTATCGGTATTGGAGGATCTTACTTAGGTGCTCGTGCAGCGATCGAGTTTTTACAGCATTCTTTCTACAATGCGCTACCAAAAGAAGAACGTAAAACACCTCAAGTTGTATTTGCCGGCAACTCGATTTCTTCTACTTATTTATGTGATCTGATCGAACTGATTGGCGACCGTGATTTCTCTGTGAACGTGATCTCTAAATCAGGGACAACCACTGAGCCAGCGATCGCATTCCGTATTTTCAAAGAAATGCTGATCAAAAAATATGGGAAAGAAGAAGCAAACAAACGAATTTATGCAACGACAGACCGTGCTCGTGGTGCTGTAAAAGTTGAAGCCGATGCAGAAGGTTGGGAAACATTCATTATTCCTGATGATGTCGGTGGTCGATTCACTGTCTTGACTCCGGTTGGTTTGTTACCGATCGCTGTTAGTGGAGCAGATATCGATGCGTTGATGAAAGGGGCAGCCGATGCTCGTGTTGCTTATTCAAGCGATGACTTGAAAGAGAATGAAGCTTACCAGTATGCAGCATTCCGCAATATTTTGTACCGCAAAGGAAAAATCATTGAAATCTTGGTCAATTATGAGCCAGGAATGCAATATTTCTCTGAATGGTGGAAACAATTGTACGGCGAATCTGAAGGGAAAGATCAAAAAGGCATCTATCCTTCAAGTGCGAACTTCTCTACTGATTTACATTCGATCGGTCAAACGATTCAGGATGGTCAAAGAAATGTTTTTGAAACAGTTGTAAAAGTTGAAAAAGCGCGCAAATCAATCAATATTCCTTTACAGGATGCTGATTTGGATGGTTTAGGCTATCTTCAAGGAAAAGAAGTCGACTTTGTTAATACGAAAGCTTTTGAAGGTACACTGTTGGCACATACTGACGGAAATGTACCGAACTTGCTAGTGAAGATTCCAGAAATGGATGAGTACACATTAGGTTATACAATGTACTTCTTTGAAATTGCTGTTGGTCTTTCTGGTTATATGAATGGTGTGAATCCATTTGACCAACCAGGTGTGGAAGATTACAAACGTAATATGTTCGCCCTTCTTGGCAAACCAGGTTTCGAAGAGTTAGCAAAAGAATTGAACGAACGTCTATAAAAAATTGAAGCTGAGGAAGATTGGAAATGATCTTCCCCAGCTTCTTTTCTTTTTCCAACGTCTTTTCTTTTTACGGATTCATGTGAAATTGTTACAATGAAAGAAGAGAATAGAAAAGGAAAGGTGAGAGCGATGAAAAAAAGAATGTTTGTTTCGTTGTTTGTAGGAAGTTTTTTACTGATTTTAGGCGCATGTGCCTCAACAGACACACAGGATTCAGAACATGAAGAACATTCGACTGTTACAGAAGCATCGACGTCAGACACCGAGGAAGAAATGATGCACCATCATGGTTCAGGAGAAATTCCTGCCAACATGGTGCCGGCAGTAGATCCTAAGTATCCAATAGGAGCAACTGTCAAGTTGACAGCTACGCATATGCCAGGAATGGACGGGGCAGAGGCGACTGTAGCAGGTGCGTATGACACGACGATCTATGAAGTGACCTACACACCAACTGATGATGGGCCAGAAGTAGCGAATCACAAATGGGTCGTTCATGAGGAATTACAAGATCCCGGCAATCCGGCTTTACCAGGAGACACTGTTGTTTTGGAGGCTGATCACATGGAAGGCATGCAAGGAGCGACTGCTGTCGTGACGGACGCTATTGAAGGCACAGTTTACGTTGTGAATTATCAACCGACAGATGGCGGAGAAATGATGACTAACCACATGTGGGTTACCGAAGATGAAATGACAGAAGAATAATAGCAAATAGTGGAAACAAGTCGGACGTTCTTTTGCGTCCGGCTTGTTTTTGCTGTGAAATCAGAAGGGAGAGTAAAGGTGGACAAGGACAATCGTTGGAGAAAACTACAGGAGTAATAAAGAATAAAACATTCTTCAAGGAAATATCGGATGAAGTGGCCGTATTTATCTTGACGTTTAGTCTACAATTAGACACAAAAAGACCGTCTTTCGCGCGAGTACGAGAGACGGTCCTAATCGAACTTATCCGATGTATTCATGAATGAGGGTCCTTTCTAAGCTTTGATAGAGTTTAGTTTTTTGATTGCTTCTTCAATTGTAACACCGTAAGCGATATGTGTTTCATCTTTGTTGTCGATTGCCATGAACATGTTAGTTTGCGTGTCAAAGGCAATGCGATATTCTAAGTTTTCTTTTGTGAATGTCATACGAATTTCCTCCTTTACTCTTTGTTACCAGCCGCTAACTTTACTTTAGCACGAAGTCATGTAATTTACAAAAAAAATCGTAGGATTCGTTAAATTTTCTTAACAAAATAGCTAGTTTGATTCTTTTAGTCCAGCTAGTAGACCAATTGAAAGTGTGACAAAGATAATTGTTTGTAAAATGACCATTTCTTTTCCCTCCATCCATTTATCATTACTGCTACTATAAGATAAATTCAAGGGAAAAACACGAACACCACAGTTACAAACAGAGAACAAAATTGTCATCTGTCTGACTGTGGTGTGTAAGAATGAATCAGCCAACACCCAAAACGAAGTGGACCAATTTATCAGAATAGGTCACTGCCTCTGGCTGGTTGACAGTGTCATTCAGTAGTTCCATCTGATCTGTCACGATCCCGTCTGCGCCATAGAAAATCATACGGTTGATCGTATCCTCATCATTGGTGGTCCAGACAAAGACTTGTTTTCCATCCTCCTGGACCGTTTGGATGAAATTACGTGTCAATGTGGTATATTCGATCGTGATAAAATCAGCCTGTGTGATCGGCGGTCCGACAAGACTAAAGGGTAGAATATAACCAGCAGTAAGCTCTGGGGCTTGTTTTTTGATTTCTTCAATAATCTGATAAGACAAACTTTGTACAATGTGTCTGTTTGCGATTAGCCGTTCTTGATAGTTGTCGAGAAACAATTCTACTAGTTGTTGGATATCTTTTTTCTGTGTTTTTATTTCTATAAGTAAAGGTTGTTCCAAGTCTTCGGCTGCATCTAAGTAGTCATCAAATGTACTGATTTTTTCTGTTTGACTATTTTCTGAGACAGTTAGCGCTTGTGCTTCTGCTAAGGTTGTTTCCTCTGGTTTTTTTCTTACACCGGCAAGTGCATTGAAATTAAAATCATGGAACACGATAAAGTGACCGTCAGAAGTCAGCTGAATATCCATTTCTATATAGTCGGGGGAAAAGCTAGTACTGGTCCTTTCCAATGCACTGATTGAATTTTGAACACCGTTACCATTGCTTACCCCTCGATGAGAAATAGTTGACGGTTGGCTGAGGCTGAAATCTGTTAAATACTCTCGATTGTACAAACTCACACCTACGCCAAAGAAGATGGCCGCAACCAACAGCAAGGCTTGGATGAGTCCTGCATAGCGATTTGTCTTCGATTCATCATTAAACCAGGACGGTAATTCTGGAAGAAAGCCTTCATCATCCATAAAATCAATGATTACATAAAAAATACCAACTGTTGAAAGAACGATATTGATCAGTAAGAAAAACTGCAAGAGTGTCATAGCGAAGATCGCTGAGGTCAATGCGTGCTCTGCAGCGAATTCCTCGACCAAGCGCTGGGCACCTAAAATCAGGAAAAAGGCAGAAGTGGTCACTGCTAGGACACTGCCTGTGATGATCAGCAGTTGAGCCACGATAGCAAAAAATCTTTTTCTAGTCAGCATCCAGCTTTCTTTGATAGCTTGCTTGAAGGGACGATCTCGCAAAATCATTTCAGGTAAAGCAAAAACTAACCGAATCCCCAGATAGATCATACTAGCATAAAAAAGTAGAAACAAGCCGATGATCACGATTCGATTATCAAAAATAAAATCAACAATGAATACCGGGATCTTCACTTTGGAAAGCAAATCGGATTGAAAGGTAAAACCACCGATAGGCAAAACCAAAAAGAAATAGAAAAAGAAAAACAAGATTGTTTGGAGTCGTACTTTTTTCATTTGGTATAGCGTCATTGTCAGAAGTGGCTTGAGTCTGACAGGTTGTTTTTTCTTAATAAAATAGACACTTAGTAGCAAAAAGGTGAATTCAAAAAAAATAGCGAGTAGGACAGCAATCAAAATCAGCAAAAGTGAAAAGCTGACTCCTGGATGACGCAGTAGAACCTCGCCGATGTTATCAAAAGAAAGATAAGGAAGTTCTCCTCTGCGCAAAATGAAAGTGGTAGAACTGGTCAAAAGAGGGATGAGGAGGAAGAGAATTGCGCCGTGCATTAATAGTACATTTTTAAAGTAGGCTCTCGTTCCTAATAAGAAATCACGTGTATTGATTAAACTGTGTTTTAGATAATTCATCTCACTCATCTCCTAGTCTCTCTTGATGATACTATAAAAAAAGTGACTGTCCAAGATTTTTGGATAGTCGCTTTTAAACAGTCAGTTAAAAGTGTCTAGAGTAAATTTGTTAAAAATGTTCCGCCATAAACCAAGGCCATACTATATAGAAAGATGGATGCTGGTTTAGCCAGTAGGATGATCGCAGTATATTTTTTGAATGAGATGTCGGTCAAGCCAGCCATCAAACATAAGGCATCGTCTGGGGTGACAGGCAAAAAGATCGCTAAGGCAAAAAGCTTGTCGAAGCGTTGCTGATTATTCAGCCAGTGAGCGTATTTCGTATAGATTTTTTCACTGACAAGGTGTTCAACCAGCGGCTTCCCATAATGACGAGACAAGAGAAAGATGATGATCGATCCTATGCAGATACCAATATAGTTGTACACGAAACCCTCGATAGGTCCAAACAGTAGCACGCCAGCTACTAGTGAGAGTCCACCGGGAATGATCGGAATGATCACTTGAATAATCTGGATCAAAATAAACAGTAACGGGCCAAAAACAGCAGCAGAATTTACAACAGTCTGTAAAGACTGCATATCTCGAAAAACACCTAATTGAAAAAAGTAAACAGCGACGATCAGTGAAAAAGCCATCCCTGTGAATGAAAGCAGATGAAAGACTTTTTTAGTTGTTGCTACGCGCATAGCAAGACACTCCCTTGTCATAGTTAGCTTGATTATACGGGCAAGACAGTAAAATAGATAATATCTAAACTGGAATTTAGAATATCTTATAGATTTCCTGATTGGTCTTGTTTGTTAAGTCGATGTTTTTTTATTTGCTGCCATTTGCCAATGATTCTCTCAATCAAACTGATGATCATAAAGGCTCCAGCAATACTTCCGGCAGTGATGATCACGATCATCATGTTTTCAAAAGCAATGACATTGTTTCCCAACACCAGTTCTCTAACAGCTTTGTACGCAGGTCCACCAGGGACAAGTGGAACCAGACTAGGAATATGAAAAATAATCATCGGAATCTTTTTTTTACGGGAAAAGAAAATACTGAAACAGCCAATCACAACCGTAGCAAAAAAATTAGCTACAGCTAGACCGGCTCCTTCCTGATGCAAATAAAAGTAAACAAGCCAGCCAATACTGCCGGTCAATCCGCTTGATAGCAGGACGCGCCGAGGGATATTGGTCAAAATTCCAAAAGCGATCGTACTGAGAAAGCTTGAGATCCAGTGAATAAGAAAAGTCATAAAATCGTTCCTCCAAAAAAAGACAGCGATGTTGCAATTCCAACACCGATCGAGGCAGCGATAATCAATGCCTCGGTACCTCTCGCGAGTCCGCTGATCATGTGCCCTGCCAGAATATCACGAAAGGAGGTGGTGATTGCTACACCAGGTACGAGCGGCATCACGGCACCAATAATAATATTGTCCATGTTAGCTGCTAAGTGCCAATTGACTGCAAGAATAGCACAAGTACCAATTATAAAAGAAGCCAGTAAAATATCAAAAAACCGAAGATCAATCAGGATTTTCATACAGTATTTGACCGAAAATCCCAGACTGCCAATCAGAAAAGTGGCGGCCAGGTCTTGAATCGTTCCGCCAAAAATATACATTAATAGACTGCTCATGACACCTGCACTCAAAATCTGCAGCCATAAAGGAAATGCTGGTGTGTCGTAGTCGATTTGTTTCAGTGAATTGTGCAGAGTCAGCAAGTCGATTTTCTTTTCAGCAAAAGCACGAGAGAGTTGATTGACCGCAGCGACTTTTTCTAGATTGATCGATCGCTCGGCCACATTTTCCACCTGTGTGTAGTGACTGCTGCGTAAGCCCATAAAAATACCGGTTGCAGTGACATAGCTGACACTGTTGGGCTCGTTGGCGTTTGCAGCGATACGATTCATCATATCCTCCACTCGATAGACCTCTGATCCACTTTCCATCATTATTTTTCCTGCTAGTAGACAGGTTTCTAATACTAGTTCCCGAGATGCGGCCATTTCTTTGACTCCTTCTGTGGTATAGATTCTCTAAAGATGTGTTTATTTTATCTTTTTCCTGAGAAACCTACAAGAATAGAAGACTCAAAGCAAATAACATAACAGCCATCGTGCGGTATTTTTTCCGAAAATTTCCGAAAAAATATCGAATAAAATGAAAAAAGAGCAATCAACAAAGTTGAAAATAACCAATTTTATTGAGAGAATGAAATGTAAGGGGATTCTGGATAAAATACTTTAAAAAAAGTATCATATAAGTTAAAATAACATTGATAGATTAATTTTTGATGAGGAGGGGAACTATGAGGCATAAAGTATATACAAGAGAGCACATATTAAAAGCAGCTTACGAAGTGGTTGCCAAAGATGGATTCAGTAATTTTACTGCAAGAAACGTGGCAAAAAAAATGGGTGTTTCCACTCAACCGATTTATCTGGAATTTAAAAATATGCAGGACTTAAAAAATACACTAGCTGAAACAGTTTATCGGGACTTGGAAGAACGGATCTTTTCTATTGAACACACGGGTGACCGATTGATCGATCTAGCCATCAATTATATCGATTTCTCACAAAAAAATCCGGATTTGTTTATGGCCTTGTTTGTTGATGAATATGGTGGTGGAAAATTGATGTATGATTTTTCATATGCGCACTTTGTCAAGACGATCGAGGGCTACAAGGAGTACAGTGATCTGTCAGAGGAGTATTTGAAGGCTCTACATAAAGGGATCTGGATTTCTATTACCGGGGTTGCTGCGTTGATGTCTTCAGGAATCATTGAACCGAAACGCCAGCAAATCATCGAAATCGTTCAGCAAGCGATTCGAGCGATCCTATCGGTGAAAGATGAATAAACAAGAAACGGGAAAAAAACGTAGGAAATCAATTTGTTTCACCGTACAGATTGATTTCCTACGTTTTTATGAGAATTTATATGATTATTTTGAAGCTATATCTGAGTCTTTTTTTTAAGATGAACTTTTGTTGATCATAGAGACAAATAACGTTCCAAATAGTCTGCTAGTCCGTCCTGATCATTTGTTTTTGGCGTGATGTCATTAGCGACACTTTTTAGTTGATCCGTGCCGTTAGACATGGCAACACCCCAGCCAGCATAATCTAGTAGTTCGACATCATTGTGTTCATCTCCAAAAGCTAACACGTCTGTTTGCTTGATATTCAATGAATCAGCAATGACCGAAACAGACATCGCTTTTTGAACACCTTTAGGTACGATTTCTAAGATAGCATTTGGTCCACCCCATGTACGGACATCGATCTCTCCGTTGAATTGCTTGCTCAGAGATGAAGAGACTTGGGCTGAGAATTCGTGTTGTGTTTTTACCAATAAAGACGTTGGATTAGTGGTCAAGTTTGAAAATAGATTCTTTTCTGACACATTTTCGGCTGCAAAGAAGGAGCCTTCAAAGTCTTTTAAGTCATTGATATAAAAGGTTTCTCTGTTTTCGGCTGCGACGAAGTCTAAATTCAAAGCTTCTTTTTGCGCGAGAATTTCGAAAGCAATATCCTTAGAAATAGATAGTTCTCGTTCAAAGGACCATTTCTGATAAGGTTTATGCACCAAAGCACCATTGAAGTTGACCATTGGTGTGTCTAGTTTTAGCTGACGATAAAATTGTTCACTCATTCGGAAGGGACGTCCAGTAGCGATACTGACATAGTGCCCGGCCTTTTTTGCTTTTTCTAAAACCTCCACTGTTCGAAGGCTGATTTGCGACTGACTATTTAGCGTTGTTCCATCTAAATCGATGGCAATCAATTTTCGTGACATACTCAATCTCCTTTTCTAGATTGCTTCTGCAAGTGTAACATATTTCTGCTATTTAAGAAATATTCTAAAACGTTCTCCTCGATAGGGATGTAGCAAACCGACGATTCATGATTAAAACACGAACAATGAAATGAAAATGAAAAGTTTTTGTTAATGAAATGTTGATAAATAGTAAAAGGATAACTATAATCTGTAGTTGTTCAACGAAAAGACAAAGATTGCCTTTATTTTTAAATTTTTCTTTCGTTGTCTAACTTAAATTTGGGAGTGAATTGAAACAATGGACAAGTTTTTCAAATTAAAGGAAAACCAAACAACCGTATCAACAGAATTTGTGGCGGGGACAACAACATTTTTTGCAATGAGCTATATTTTATTCGTTAACCCGTCTATTTTATCAGCGTCAGGGATGCCTTTCCAAGCAGTCTTCTTGGCAACGATCATTGCTTCAGTGATCGGGACACTGATCATGGGACTATTTGCGAATGTTCCTTATGCGCAAGCACCTGGAATGGGCTTAAATGCCTTCTTCACATTTACAGTGGTTTTTGGTTTGGGTCATAGCTGGCAAGAAGCCTTGGCGATGGTCTTTATCTGTGGTTTGATCAATATTTTTATTACCGTAACAAAAATTCGTAAACTGATCATTCGTGCGATCCCAGAAAGCATGCAACATGCGATCGGTGGTGGTATCGGGATCTTCGTTGCTTATGTTGGGATCAAGAATGCGAACTTGTTGAGCTTTTCAGCAGATTCAGGAACGATCACAAGCTCGATCGTTGAAGGCGATGCTGCAGTCAACGTGACGATGAATGGTGGCGTGGTGCCAGAATTGGCAGCCTTTAACAATGCACCTGTTTTGTTGGCAGTGATTGGTTTGGTTTTGATGACAGTTCTTGTGATCATGAATGTGCGTGGCGCCATTCTGATCGGGATCGTTGGTACAACAATCATTGGTATCTTGATGGGAGTTGTTGATCTGGGTGCAATTGACTGGCAGGCAAATTCTCTAGGCAGTTCGATCAAAGAGCTAGGAACAACTTTTGGTGCAGCTTTTGGACCAGAAGGGATGCAATCGTTGTTTAGCGATTCATCCAAAATTCCGCAAGTGTTAATGACGATCATTGCCTTTAGTTTGTCAGATACTTTTGATACGATTGGAACCTTTATCGGAACAGGCCGTCGTACAGGAATCTTTTCTCAAGAAGACGAAGAAGCTTTGGAAGACAGTAAAGGCTTCACAACAAAAATGGATCGTGCTTTGTTCGCAGATGCGGTAGCTACTTCTATCGGAGCAATTTTTGGTACCTCTAATACAACAACTTATGTGGAATCAGCAGCTGGTATTGGCGCTGGTGGACGTACAGGTTTGACCTCGCTTGTTGTTGCAGCGTTGTTTGCATTGAGCAGCTTGTTCTCACCAATCATCGCGGTTGTTCCTGCGCAGGCAACAGCACCGGCATTGATCTTGGTTGGGGTCATGATGATGGCCTCTTTCAAAGACATTGATTGGACAGACTTAGAGGATGCAGTACCTGCATTCTTCGCATCGATCTTTATGGGTCTTTGCTACAGTATTTCTTATGGTATCGCTGCAGGCTTCATTTTCTTCACGATCGTGAAAGTAGCCAAAGGCAAAGTCAAAGAAGTTTCTCCTGTTTTGTGGATCGTGGACATTCTGTTCATTTTGAACTTTGTGATCATGGCAAGTCTAACAATGTAGAAAAAATAGTGAGCTCCTTCTCCAGTTTTTTGGAGAGGGAGCTTTTTTATTAGTGAAGGAAGAATTGTTTTGAAAATGATTAAACAAGTTTTGACGCAAGGTCTAGGTAACAAGTTCTTTTAATTTGAGATTTTTTTATCAGTTTCAAATAGAATGCAGAAAAGAGCTTTTTTTCGTCACACAATGTTTTTATCGTGGTAGTATAGAAATAAATATAAAACAAGGTCGTGAGTCAATGGATTTTATGAAGAAAAATTACTTAGGAATTCTCCTTACTTGGGGAATAGCACTAATAGCAACCCAACTTGGAACTGTTTTTCCAATCGTAGGAGGTCCGGTTTTTGGGATCCTGTTGGGGCTGTTGATAGCTTTTATACCTAGAGCAAATTCATTCGAAGCAGGCATTAAATTTACTTCAAAGAAGATATTACAATTTGCCATTATTCTTTTAGGATTTGGTATGAACTTATTTCAAATATTTAAAGTAGGAAGTCAGTCTTTGATCGTGATCATAGGAACGATCACTACTTCTCTAATCGTTGCCTATCTTGTAAGTAAATGGTTGAAAATCCCCTCAAATATTTCTGTGTTGATAGGAGTCGGTTCCTCTATTTGTGGCGGTTCTGCGGTGGCGGCGACTGCACCAGTCATCGATGCAGATGATGAAGATGTTGCTAAAGCTATTTCGGTCATTTTTTCTTTTAATATTTTAGCTGCATTTTTGTTCCCTGTATTTGGTCAAATTTTAGGAATGAGCGACATTGGCTTTGGCATGTGGGCAGGAACAGCCATTAATGATACCTCTTCTGTCGTGGCAGCGGGTCAAACTTGGGCGGCCACTCAGGGCAGCGATACCGCATTGAATTATGCTACGATCGTTAAGTTAACCAGAACTTTAGCGATTATTCCTATTACATTGTTTTTAGCCTTGTATCGATCCAAAAGGAATGCTGCGACCGCGGTTGATCTCTCTAAATCTTTTCCGTGGTTTATTTTATTTTTCCTTTTAGCAGCGGTGATCAATACATTTATTCCTATCCCTAGTTCTATTATTGATTTGCTGGTTAGGCTAAGTAAATTTTTTATTGTTATGGCGCTCACAGCAATTGGCTTGAACACAAATATTGTACAATTAATCAAAGGGGGAGGGCAGGCACTTTTTCTTGGCTTGAGTTGTTGGGTAAGTATCATGGCTGTTAGTTTAGTTTTGCAACGTATTTTGACAATTTGGTAAGAGTGAAGATTTTTTAGGAGGAATAACAATGATTAAGAAAATTATTATTGAAAGACTAGAAAAAGGAAAAGAAGTGGCATTTAGATATGAACGTGGAAATTCTTTCCATGCAGATACCTTAGTGGATGAATTGGCTGATGAGCCGAATTGGATTCATGTGAGGCACTCCTACAATAGTAATTCAAGATTAATCAATCTTAATGCGATTCAAAGAATTGTCCTTGAAGATTAAATCTCGCAAAAAAAAAAACGGTCTTTGCAAGCCAAACCAAGTATTTTAAAATACTTGGTTTGGCTTGTTGTGCATGTATTTTCTTATTTTTCAAAAAATAGAATTTTGTTCCTTTTCAGACTAAGGGGTTTGAAAATCTCAGAAAATGGTCTATAGTTGTAGGGAAAGAAGGTTTGTGTATGAACATTGATTGGAAGAGGAACTTGATGATTTCTTGGATAGGTTGTTTCTTTACTGGTGCGAGTATGAGTTTAGTGATGCCTTTCATTCCTTTGTATATTGAAGAATTAGGTGCTCCAAAAGATCAGATCGAACTGTTTGCGGGACTTGCAATCTCCGTGACAGCATTTGCGGCAGCAATCGTTGCGCCGATCTGGGGAAATCTTGCGGACCGCAAAGGACGTCGTTTGATGATGATCCGTGCCTCGGCAGGGATGACTTTGACAATGGGGTCTTTGGCATTTGTTCCTAACGTTTATTGGCTCTTGATCATGCGATTTCTCACAGGTGTTTTGTCTGGGTACATCCCTAATGCGACAGCGATGATCGCTTCACAAGCACCTAGAGAAAAAAGCGGTTGGGCTTTGGGAACATTGGCTACCGGAGCGATCGCTGGAAATTTGATTGGTCCCTCTATGGGGGGAGCCTTGGCGGAACTTGCCGGGATCAAGAATGTGTTTATCATTACAGGGATTGTTTTATTTATTACTGCTCTTTTAACTGTTTTTATGGTAAAAGAAGATTTTACCCCTGTAGAAAAGCAGGAAATGCTGACGACCAAAGAAATTTTTGCTAGAGTGAACAACGTTCAAATTTTAGTTGGGCTTTTTGTCACATCACTCGTTTTACAGGTAGGAATCACGAGTATTAGCCCGATTTTGACCTTATACATTCGTCAACTGAGTGGCAACACCAATAATATTCTGTTTGTCAGTGGCTTGATCGTTTCGATCGCTGGAGTATCAGCGATTATTTCTTCTCCCATCTTGGGTAGAATCGGGGACAAGATCGGTAACCATAAGATTTTATTGGGCGGCTTGATTTTTTCTCTGTTTTGCTTTATTCCGATGGGATTTGTCAAGACGCCATTTCAACTGGGAGCATTGCGCTTTCTGTTAGGTTTCTCAACGGGAGCTTTGATGCCGTCCATCAATACGCTGATCAGTCGGATCACGCCACCAGAGGGTGTTAGCCGGATCTATAGCTATAATCAAATGTTTATGAATTTTGGCCAAGTCTTAGGACCGATGGTAGGATCGACCGTTGCCCATAGCATGGGCTACCCAGCTGTATTTTGGGTGACGAGTAGCTTCGTTCTTTTCAATATTTGTCTGTCAACATTTAATTTTAGAAAGTATCTTAAAAAGAATACAATTAGTTGAAAAGATAAAAAAACCAGTTACAATAAATGTAACTAGTTTTTTTAGTGTGTAGTTTTATGATTAGGAACGGCGACTTTTCCGATGATGATGATGAACAAGCCGACGATAATGGAACAGATCAGTGTCCATGTAAAATCATAAGGCGTTGATGTCAGAGCACCACCTAAAAAACCGACAACTTGACCCAAAAGAACTGCCCAGAAAAGGGTAACAATGTAGCGCATGGCTATACCTTCTTTCAATACTGAAAATAATCGTCTTTAGTGTATCATATTTTTGTAACTTGTAAAGATTTTCATGTTTTTCATTATATATTATCATCAAAAACTGGAGGAATATAAAAAATGACTATTTCACAACTCACAACGATGACCGCTTATTCATTGTTACAAAGTACAATTAAAATTCCTCAATACATCCAAGCAGCCAAAGCACTGGGCTACCAACAATTAGGTATCACAGATGTAGATAATCTTTATGGAGCCCTTGAATTTTTTCAAACCTGTAAAAAAGAAGGAATCAAACCGATCATTGGTTTGAATCTCATCTATACCTCAACCTTCACAGAAACAGAACATGAACTGTTTCTCTTTGCTAAAAATTTCTCGGGCTACCAAACACTGATGAAGCTTTCCAGCCAAAAGATGATCACAGGGAAGGTGACTTTAGAAGATCAAGCGATGGACCACAATGTTTTTGCGATCTTGCCGGCTCAAAATGAATTGTCTTTCTTGCTTGAAGAGGAAAGTCAACGGGCAGAAATGCGTTCCCAAGAGCTTCAGCAGCTATTTGGAACGAACCAGCTTTTTTATGGTGTTCCGTACCAGAGTCATCTCTCCCGAGATGTTGAAGCATGGATGGGCTCACAGAGAATTAAACCAGCAGCTTATCAGGCAGTAGACTCACTTCAATCGGAAGATGCCTTTGCAGTCAGTGTCTTGCATCATATCAAAAATGGCACGCAGATCGAGGATCTACGTCAAGAGCTGCAACAGCTCTCACCTGACAACAGTTTAGTCGCTGCTGAAGAAAAGCAAGCTTGGTATCAGAAGCATCAACCAGCAGCATTACTGGAGGCAGAAAGAATCGCTGCTGCCTGCCAGTTAGAGATTCCGCTCCATCAAACCTTGTTGCCCCATTATCCCCTAGAAGAAGACCAGCAAGCTGTCGATTTTTTGAAAGAGATTTGTCTGGAGCTGCTACCTAAACGTGTGCCGAACTATGATGAGACCTATCAGCAAAGACTGTTGTATGAATTATCTGTGATCCACAACATGGGCTTCGATGATTACTTTCTAATTATTTGGGACGTGATGGCATTTGCTCATCGGCAAAAAATCGTGACGGGTGCAGGTCGTGGTTCAGCAGCCGGATCGTTAGTCGCCTACGTGTTGTCCATTACCGATGTGGATCCGATTCAGTACCAGTTGTTGTTTGAACGTTTTTTAAATCCAGAACGCTATACTATGCCTGATATCGATCTGGATATTCCAGACAATCGGCGAGAAGAAGTCCTACTTTATGTAAAAAACAAATACGGTCAGGAGCATGTTGCCCAGATTGCCACCTTTGGAACGATGGCTGCTAAAATGGTTCTGCGAGATGTTGGCCGTGTGTTTGGACTCTCTCAAAGTGAATCCAATCGCTGGTCAAGAGCAATCCCAAATGCTTTGAAAATGACCTTGGACAAGGCCTTTCAGGAATCGAAGTCGTTACGGGAGCTAGTCGAGTTGAATGAGCGCAATCTGCGTTTGTATCAAGCGGCAAAAGCGCTGGAAGGATTGCCGCGGCATGTCTCGACCCATGCCGCAGGCGTCGTGATCAGTGACGAAAAGCTATCAGAACTGATCCCGCTTCAAGAAGGCTCAGAAGAAATCTGGTTAACACAGTTTACAATGAATGACGTGGAAGCTGTGGGATTGTTGAAAATGGATTTTCTTGGTTTGCGAAATCTGTCGATCATTGATGATACACTGCAAGGAATTCGTAAGGTCTCCAAAAAAGAATTTACTCAAAAGGATATTCCTCTGGATGATCCAGAAACCTTAGCCTTGTTTCGACGAGGTGAAACAGCAGGGGTTTTTCAATTTGAATCAGCAGGGATTCGTAATGTTCTACGACGATTGAAGCCTGAAAACATCGAAGACATTGCGGCGGTCAATGCTTTATACCGACCGGGGCCGATGCAAAATATTGATGCCTTTATCCAGCGGAAACACGGGAAAGAAAAAATCAGCTATCCTGTTCCCGAGCTGCAACCGATTTTAGAAAATACGTATGGTATCATCGTTTATCAGGAGCAGATCATGCAAGTTGCTTCGCAAATGGCCGGCTTTTCTTTAGGTCAGGCCGACATTTTAAGAAGAGCGATTAGTAAGAAGAAAAAAGCCGTATTGGATGAAGAACGTCGACATTTTGTGAATGGGGCGGTGAACAACGGCTACACCGAAGAAAAAGCCAATGAAGTTTATGATTATATCGAACGATTTGCAGATTATGGCTTTAACCGTTCCCATGCATTCGCCTATTCTTTCGTCGGTTTTCAAATGGCCTTTTTAAAGGTTCATTACCCAGCTGCCTTTTTCAAAGCTTTGCTGCAGTCGGTGCGCCATAATCCAACGAAAGTCAAAGAGTACATGAACGAAGCACAAAAACGTAAAATCCAGCTTTTGCCCCCATCTATCAACAAAAGCACCTATGGATTCTGGTTGTCTTCTTTTCATGAGATCCGCTTTGGTCTAAGTACAATCAAAGGTGTCAGACGAGATTTTTTGGCAGATATTTTAAATGAGCGCAAAGCCAATGGTCCTTATGCGTCGTTGGATCAGTTTCTGTCACGTCTTTCTCAGCGCAATACCAAGTGGTTGAAAGAAGAGTTGATTGAGCCGTTGATTTATGTGGGCGCATTCGATGAACTCGAACCTAATCGCCGTCAGGCTGTCGCTCAGCTGGAAGGAAAGATCCAAAATGTGTTGTACAGCGGCGGAAGCATGGAGCTTCTAGATATGATGACCTTGAAAAATCAGGAAGTTCGAGAGTACACATTGGAAGAGAGATTGAACTTGGAAGAAGAACTACTCGGTGTGTATTTGTCGGGTCATCCCGTTCAGAAGTTTGAGAAAACCCATCAGTGGAAAAATGTTCAGGACATCTCAGAGATCATTGAGAACCAACAAACACGTTTGCTCTTCTACGTGAAAAACATTCGTGAGATTCGAACAAAAAAAGGCGAACAAATGGCTTTTATTGAAGGAAATGACACCAGTGGCGAAATCTCGGTCACCGTTTTTCCTACTCTTTACCGTCAGATTCGCAGCCGTCTTGCGGTCAATCAGGTTTTGTATATTGAAGGCAAGGTTGAAAGAAGCTCTTTTAATGGAGAGCTTCAAGTACTGGCGCATCGAATCGAATCTGCTGAAACAGTGGAAGAGTCTTTTGCCGATCAGACCTGTTACTTGAAGATTGCTACGCAGTCAGAAGAAAAAACATTATTGGAACAGTTATCGATAGTCATTAGAGAGCATCCGGGCAATGTTCCTATCTTACTCTTTTTTGAAAAAGATCGCCGAAAACAATTATTGGATGAAAAACGTTGGCTTAGTTACTCAGAAGACGTAGAACAATTATTGAAGCGAATATTTGGAGAGAAGAATGTTGTTTTTAAATGATTTTCTGTAATTTTTCATAACTTCTTACATTTTTTGAACTTTTTTTCTATATTTCAAGACATTTGTAAGGATTAATGGTAAAATACTAGACGTGATTAATGCTTCAAAAGCGATTAATTGAAAATGACAAAAATATAAATAATGAGGTGAAAATGAATATGAAACGCATCGGAATCTTAACCAGTGGTGGAGATGCACCTGGTATGAATGCTGCGATTCGTGCGGTAACTCGTAAAGCAATTTTCAACGGAATGGAAGTATACGGAATCAATTATGGTTTTGCCGGATTGGTTGCTGGAGATATTCGTCGTTTGGAAGTTGCAGATGTTGGTGACAAGATCCAACGAGGAGGCACGTTCTTATATTCTGCACGTTACCCTGAATTTGCAACACAGGAAGGGCAGTTAAAAGGGATTGAACAATTGAAAAAATTTGGGATCGAAGGTTTGGTCGTTATTGGCGGAGATGGTTCTTACCATGGCGCGATGGCATTGACTAAGCATGGTTTCCCAGCTGTAGGGATCCCGGGAACAATCGATAATGATATTCCTGGAACAGACTTTACAGTCGGCTTTGATACAGCGATCAACACCGTTTTGGATTCTTTGGACCGTATTCGTGATACGGCCACTTCCCACGTTCGTACATTTATTATCGAAGTAATGGGACGCGACGCTGGAGATATCGCCTTATGGGCAGGTGTTGCTGGTGGAGCAGATGAGATCATTATTCCAGAACATGACTTCGACATGGAGATCGTTGCAAAACGCATCAGAGAAGGTCGTGACCGTGGCAAAAAACATTGCTTGATCGTTTTAGCTGAAGGTGTAATGGGCGGGAATGATTTTGCCGAAAAATTAAAAGAATATGGAGATTTCCATGCACGTGTCTCTATTTTAGGTCACGTTGTACGTGGTGGCTCACCAAGCGCCCGCGACCGTGTGCTTGCAAGTAAATTTGGCGGCTATGCTGTAGAATTGTTAAAAGAAGGCAAAGGCGGTCTGTGTGTTGGGATGTTAGACAATAAAATCGTTGCTTCTGATATCGTAGATACTTTGGAAAACGGCAAACATCAACCAGATTTATCATTGTATGCATTGAACCAAGAGTTATCATTTTAAGCTTTAAGTTAACAGACATGACGCATAAAAACAGGTAAAAAGAATAGGAGCATATTTTTCAATGAAAAAAACAAAAATCGTTAGTACATTAGGTCCAGCTAGTAATACTGTCGAAATTATTTCTCAATTGATCGAATCAGGAGCAAATACTTTCCGTTTCAACTTCTCTCATGGAGACCATGAAGAACAATTAGCACGTATGAACTTAGTTCGTGAAGCAGTAAAAGTAACTGGTAAAGATGTTGCGATTCTTTTGGATACAAAAGGTGCAGAGATTCGTACAACTGTTCAAGATACAACGAATGAAGATTACGGCCGCGCCGGTTACATCCAATTCAATGTCGGCGATATCACTCGTATCGCGATGGATCCAGAACTAAAAGGAACGAAAGAAAAAATTTCTGTGACTTACACTGGGTTATTTGACGATGCTCGTGTTGGCGGACATATCTTGTTTGATGATGGTTTGATCGACATGGTCGTTATCGAAAAAGATGAAGTGAACCGTGAGTTAGTCGTTGAAGTAAAAAACAACGGAATGCTAGGTTCTCGTAAAGGTGTTAATGCACCTGGTATCTCAATCAGCTTACCAGGGATCACTGAAAAAGATGCAGATGATATTCGTTTTGGTTTAGATAATGACATCGATTTTATCGCTGCCAGTTTTGTTCGTAAAGCACAAGACGTTCTTGAAATCCGTGAAATCTTAGAAGAGAAGAACATGACACATGTCCAAATCATTTCTAAGATCGAATCACAAGAAGGAATCGACAATATCGATGATATCCTAAAAGTTTCTGATGGTATCATGGTTGCTCGTGGAGACATGGGTGTAGAGATTCCAGCTGAATTCGTCCCAATGGTTCAAAAAAATATCATCAAAAAATGTAATGCTGCAGGTAAATCAGTTATCACAGCTACTCAAATGCTAGAATCTATGCAAGAAAATCCACGTCCAACACGTGCGGAAGCTTCTGACGTTGCCAACGCAGTCTTTGATGGAACAGATGCAACGATGCTTTCTGGAGAATCAGCAAATGGTTCTTATCCAGTAGAAGCTGTTGCAACTATGGCTCGTATTGATGAAGAAGCTGAGAGAGCGATGCTTGCATTAGGAACTTACCAAATCAATCAATTTGATAAGTCTGACGTAACTGAAACAATTGGTCTATCTGTTGCTCGTGCAGCGAAAAACCTAGGCGTTAAATGTATCGTTGCTGCTACTGAATCAGGACATACAGCAAAAATGATCTCTAAATATCGTCCAGATGCAGATATTCTAGCTGTGACATTTGACGAACGTACAAAACGTGGTTTGATGTTAAACTGGGGTGTTTATCCAACTGTAACAGCAAAACCATCTACAACTGATGAAATGTTTGATTTAGCAACTAAAAAAGCTGTTGAATTAGGCTTTGCAAAAGAAGGGGACTTGATCCTAATCACTGCCGGTGTACCAGTTGGTGAACGTGGAACAACGAACGTTATGAAGATTCAGTTGATCGGTTCTAAATTGATCGAAGCACAAGGTGTTGGCGGACGCGCAGTCGTTGCAAACACGGTTGTTGCAACAAATGCAGAAGACGCAATCGCGAAAGCGAAAGACGGTATGGTATTGGTTGTCCCTACAACTGATAAAGAATACATGCCTGCTATTGAAAAAGCAGCAGCCTTGGTTGTTGAAGATGGCGGTTTGACTTCTCATGCGGCAGTTGTCGGAATTGCGAAAGACCTACCAGTTATTGTTGGTGCAACAGATGCAACAACGATTATTGAAGATGGTGAGTTAGTAACTGTTGACCCTCGTCGTGGTATCGTCTACCGTGGAGAAACAACAGCGATTTAATGAATGGAACCCATTCTAAAGCAGGGAATTTTCCCTGCTTTTTCTTTTGGGATATAGTTTGCTTTTCATTAAAAAATAACAGAAGCTCCTTTTTTCCAGAGGATGAAAAGGGTGTCAAGAAAATTTCATTGACAAAGGGAAATAACCTCTGTATAATAGCTTTTGTTGCTTAGAGGTGATAAAAATGAAATGGTCTTTATTGGAATTAAGAAAATACCAAGACATGCCGCTAACGTTTGAAGAGACTTTAGATCTCAAAAACGAATTGATGGAGCGGGACAATCAAATAATCGATTTGGCTCCAGTCAATGTGAAGGGGTTAGTGACTGTAGGCAAGCAAGAATATCTCTTGCACTATACTGCCAACACGGTCATTACATTGCCATCCACTCGTTCATTAGAACCTGTAGAATTGCCTTTGCAGTTCTCAGTAGACGAGGTCTTCATGACACCGGAGCAATACCAGCAAAAAGATGAACTCGTTCCAGAAGAAGAAATTCTTATTTTGGAGACACAAACATTAGATTTGAGTGATTCTGTTGCAGACAATCTCTTGCTTGAGATTCCGATGCAAATCTTGTCAGAGGAAGAGCGAAATACCAATGAATTGCCATCAGGTGATGATTGGGAAGTTCTTTCAGAAGAGGACTATCAGCGTCAACAGGAATCAAAGGAGCAAACAACAACTGATCCTCGTCTTGCAAAACTCGCCTCTCTATTTGAAGAGGAAGAGGAGTAAGATTGGAATAACCCGCAGCCTTCAGGTTGCTTTCAATTTTAAGGAGGTGTAGCAAAATGGCAGTACCAGCTAGAAGAACTTCAAAAGCTAAAAAAGCTAAACGTCGTACACACTACAAATTATCTATCAACGGATTGAACGAATGTCCAAACTGTGGCGAATTGAAAAAAAGCCACCACGTTTGCGCAAGCTGTGGACATTACGATGGTAAAGATGTAGCAACAAAAGAAGCATAATCTATTTTTTCGGAAAATGGATTTCAAACCTTAGGCTAACCATGGAGCCTAAGGTTTATTTTTTTATTCAAAGCTGAGAAATAAGCTTGTGGTTGATTTTTTAGAAAAATCAAAAAAATCGGTTTCTTTGAAAGAGTTTTGTTTGAATGAACAGGTTTTTACGCTATAATGAAGAAGATTAAAAATTTCCAATGATTGACCAAGGAGGAGTTTAAATGACAAAACAACAAATCGGTGTAGTCGGGATGGCCGTAATGGGAAAAAACCTGGCCTTAAACATTGAAAGCCGTGGCTATTCAGTGGCTCTATACAACCGAACAGGATCAAAAACAGAAGAAGTTGTGAAGGAAAATCCAGATAAAAACTTACAAGGAACCTACAGCGTAGAGGAATTTGTCGACGCGATCGAAAAACCACGCCGAATCGTCTTGATGGTTCAAGCAGGCAGTGGAACGGATGCGACGATCCAATCCTTATTGCCGCATTTAGACAAAGGGGACGTTTTGATCGATGGCGGAAATACCTTCTTCCAAGACACGATTCGTCGAAACAACGAATTAGCAGACTCAGGCATTAACTTCATCGGAACAGGCGTTTCTGGTGGCGAAGAAGGCGCCTTAAAAGGTCCTTCAATCATGCCAGGGGGACAAAAAGAAGCCTATGAATTAGTCGCACCAATTTTAGAACAAATCTCAGCCAAAGCCGAAGACGGCTCACCTTGTGTGATCTATATCGGTCCAGATGGTGCTGGACACTATGTAAAAATGGTGCATAACGGCATCGAATACGGCGACATGCAATTGATCGCTGAATCCTATGACTTGATGCAAAACATTCTTGGACTTTCTGTTGATGAAATGGCAGAAATCTTTGCGGAATGGAACCAAGGCGAATTAGACAGCTTCTTGATCGAGATCACTGCTGATATTTTGACGCGTAAAGACGATCTAGGTACGGGTCAACCAATTGTTGATGTGATTCTGGACGCTGCCGGTAACAAAGGCACCGGAAAATGGACCAGCCAAAGTGCGCTAGATTTAGGTGTACCATTACCATTGATCACGGAATCGGTCTTTGCTCGTTACATTTCTGCTTACAAAGAAGAACGTGTACAAGCCAGCAAGGTCTTGCCAAAACCGGAAGCACCAGCATTTGATGGCGACAAGAAAGAGTTGGTGGAGAAAATCCGTCAAGCCCTTTACTTCAGCAAAATCATGAGCTATGCCCAAGGCTTTGCGCAATTGCGTTCGGCATCCAAAGAGTACGAGTGGGACTTGCCATTCGGTGAAATCGCGAAGATCTGGCGCGAAGGCTGTATCATTCGTGCGCAATTCTTGCAAAAGATCACGGATGCCTATGAAAAAGAAGCCGATCTGGAGAACCTTTTGTTGGATGATTACTTCAAAGACATTACGGCGAACTACCAACAAGCCGTTCGTGACGTGGTAGCTTTGGCGGTTCAAGCAGGCGTACCTGTGCCAACCTTCTCTTCAGCGATCTCGTACTTCGATTCCTATCGTTCAGATCGTTTGCCAGCGAACCTGATTCAGGCACAACGGGATTACTTTGGTGCGCACACCTACGAACGTACGGACCGTGAAGGCATCTTCCATTATTCATGGTATGACGAAAAATAAGAACAATTTTTACTAAAAAAGAAAGAGATGAGTCTTTTCTGAGAAGATAATGGACGAATCTCTTTTTTAATTTGTCTTTCCATGATATTATCGTAGTAGCATTTTGTGAAAGAGAATAGATAATGACAAGCAAAGGGGATTATAATTAAATGAGTAATATTCTAATCATAGAGGATGAAAAAAATCTGGCTCGATTTGTAGAACTGGAATTAAAACATGAAGGTTATACAACAGAAGTGCACTACAATGGGAGAACTGGTTTGGATGCTGCACTGAACAATGAGTGGGATGCAATTTTACTTGATTTAATGTTACCTGAATTGAATGGCTTGGAAGTATGCCGTCGGATCCGTCAGGCAAAAAATACACCAATCATCATGATGACTGCAAGAGATTCTGTGATCGACCGAGTTTCTGGTTTGGACCATGGGGCAGACGATTATATCGTCAAACCATTTGCTATCGAAGAATTGTTGGCTCGTTTACGTGCCTTGTTACGTCGAATTGATATCGAAGGTGACAAAAATGTCGCGAAACAAACAACGATTACTTACCGTGATTTGACGATTGAAAAAGAAAATCGAGTAGTCAGACGAGGAAGTGAGATCATTGAATTGACCAAACGTGAATACGAACTTCTATTGACATTAATGGAAAACGTAAATGTCGTTTTAGCTAGAGACGTTCTTTTAAATAAAGTTTGGGGTTACGAAACAGAAGTAGAAACGAATGTTGTGGATGTGTATATTCGTTATTTGCGTAATAAGATCGATGTTCCTGGAGATGAAAGCTACATTCAAACAGTTCGCGGGACAGGATACGTGATGCGCTCGTGAAAAGATTAAAAGAAAAAATATCTGGATTGCAAGAACTACGAAAGCCCTCTTTGACTATCAAATGGGCTTTTGCCAGTTCTTTCTTTATCTTTGTTGTTTTTACTATCTTTGCTGTGACAACGTATCAGTCATCGATCGCTTTGTTTGTGGAAAAAGAACGAAAGAATGCGGAGCAAGTCACAGATGAGATCGCGTCCAGATTGGCGAACTCGACAAATGAATTGAGCTTAGTTAGCACTTATCGTAATTTGACAAACAGCACCCGTGGAGGTAGCCGTCTTTATGATCGCACGTCCACACTAGAAGGGATTTTAATGAAGATTGACCCCTTCATCTCAGAGTTGGGACGTTCAGAAATGACGCTCTACGTCTATAATCTAGAAGAAAAACTTGTATTTAAAACTAGAGAAAAGAACGTACAGTTGACACAAACAACAAATAAAAGTCCAAGCGTCGTAACTATTGATGGTCTGACTGGTTTTATTTTGGTTCGGCCAATCTACTCTATCGAAACAGGGGAGAAAACCGGATATGCTCAGACATTTTATGAGCTGACTTCCTTTTATGCGATTCGAAATCGTCTGTTGATTATTTTGATTGTTTTAGAGATTATTTCCTTTATCGTCAGCAGTGTTCTCGGATATCTTCTGTCTTCTTATTACTTGAAGCCATTGAAGGTGTTAAGGGATACCATGGAACAAATCCAAAAGAATCCACAGGCTGATATTCACACACCTAAAATAGATACTAATGATGAATTGGCAGATATGGCAGAGATTTTCAATCGAATGCTAGATAGAATGCGGTCCTATACAGAGCAGCAAGAGCAGTTTGTGGAGGATGTATCTCATGAACTACGGACACCCGTTGCGATTATTGAAGGGCATTTGAATATGCTGAATCGCTGGGGAAAAAATGATCCTGAAATCTTGGAGGAATCTCTAGATGCTAGTATGCAGGAGATCAGTCGGATGAAAACACTGGTTCAGGAAATGCTGGATCTTTCCCGAGCTGAGCAGGTCGATGTTTATTATAGTAATGAAACAACACAGGCGAAGGAAGTCGTCCATCAAGTATTCAATAATTTCAAAATGTTGTATCCTGACTTTGTCTTTATTTTGGATGACGATTTAGCATCCGAAAAATTATTGCAAATTTATCGCAATCATTTTGAACAGATTTTGATCATTCTTTTGGACAATGCTGTAAAATATTCGACGGATCGTAAAGAAGTACACCTTTCCCTTTCAAAAAATAGTAAAGAAGTAGAGATCGTTATTCAGGATTTTGGAGAAGGAATCTCAGAAGGAGACATTTCTAAAATTTTCCATCGATTCTATAGAGTTGATAAAGCTCGTGCTCGAACCAAAGGGGGAAATGGACTAGGATTGTCGATTGCAAAGCAGCTGTTGGAGAGTTACAAAGGAAAAATAATGGTACAAAGCAGTCTTGGACAGGGAACGATTTTTAGAATGTATATTCCAATCGTCAAAGAGGCTCTAGAACTTCAGAAATAGAAACGAAAATTCGTATGATGATTCAGCGGTTTTCGGCAGAAATAACTAAATTACACGAACATTGGAGGCGAACTTATTTTAAAGATTCGTCTCCAATTTTTTTGTAAAAATTGTGTCTTTTTTTAGTTGATTTTTAGTTATAGAATTGCTATATTAATACATGTCCTCAATAACAACTGGATTGAAGTAGAGTAACAAAAATAAATTTCAAAAAAGTAGTTGACGACATTCGAAACAAATGATATTATAACAAAGTCGCTAAATTACCGATTGGATCTTTTCGCTGATCTAACAGCAAAAACATTTCAAAAAAGTAGTTGACAGATAACAAGTCAT
>NZ_JBSMVT010000023.1:0-49827 GCF_053760925.1 Enterococcus olivae | reverse complement strand
GCTTTATCCAAGAGTATACAGTCTGAAAACAGATTATTTTTAGAGAAAATACCTGACCTTATTTCAAAATAGGTTATTCGTTCGATAAAATAGATTAAATATTGAGCTATGAATTATTCAGGTTATTAACTACCCCAAACAATAAATTCATTTGCTAAAGCTGAATTTTTGATTTTCATATTAGTCGCACTTAGTACCTCACCAATTTTTTCTGGCAATGCAATTTTATTTGTTAGAGATGGCTGACAAGCTATAACTCGTCCACGAATCGGAACATTCTTCTTTAAATCTTTTTCCAAAAGTTTTATATCTCCTTTTATGAAAACACCGTATCCACTTTCTTCATTAGCCAACGGATACTGCACTGCTGAATAGTTATTAGAAAAATACTTCATAAAATTCCCCCGTTCTTTTTTACAACTCAGAATTTAACTAAGCTATTTAACCATTTGTTTACTCCATACTAAATTTCTACGATGACTAGGCAGTCCATTAATTGACAAAAATATAGAATCTTTTGCTGCTATCAAATCATCCTGCTTTTCTCTGTATCTTAAATTACCTTGCATTATATAACAGGCTTTCGAAGCTCTAGTTAAAGCTACATAGTGCACCTTCAAATCTTCTTCATAATATTTGTATTCATTTTCCCATTCACTCGGCAGTATATACTTATAATTATCGAAAATAAATGTAATATCAAATTCTAATCCCTTAGCTTTGTGAATACTCATTATCTGAACTTCATCATCCTTAGCGGGTTTAAAATAATCTAATTTTTCTTTATCACAAAGGATAGTTTTTAGAAAAGAAATTTGATACTCTGGTAATTTTTTATCACCAATTAAATGGCAAATACGCCGATTTGAGTTTTACCGTTACTAATTTCTTGAGAGTACAAAAACCTGCTGCAGAGAAGAAACTCAATGATTACGGTTTTACCGTTACTAATTTCTTGAGAGTACAAAAACGTCTCGCTTTTGTCGGTATTTCGCCACTTCGTTTTACCGTTACTAATTTCTTGAGAGTACAAAAACCCAACAAAACTCTTAATGTCGAGTAGCTCGTGTTTTACCGTTACTAATTTCTTGAGAGTACAAAAACGAGAAGCAATAAATGATGAAGTAGTAGAAGGTTTTACCGTTACTAATTTCTTGAGAGTACAAAAACCATTTATCTATTTCTTCAGTAACATTCACTGGTTTTACCGTTACTAATTTCTTGAGAGTACAAAAACGAGAAGCAATAAATGATGAAGTAGTAGAAGGTTTTACCGTTACTAATTTCTTGAGAGTACAAAAACACCCAATCATTCATCGTACCTGGCGATACAGTTTTACCGTTACTAATTTCTTGAGAGTACAAAAACATATAAAGGAAAGAAAAAGCTTCACACAAAGTTTTACCGTTACTAATTTCTTGAGAGTACAAAAACGTTCGCGTTCCTTTTATATCGCTGTTCACAGTTTTACCGTTACTAATTTCTTGAGAGTACAAAAACTTGGTTGGGACGGTTCAGACGTGAATGACTTGTTTTACCGTTACTAATTTCTTGAGAGTACAAAAACATAAAGATAAAGAAATAGATAAAGAAATAGGTTTTACCGTTACTAATTTCTTGAGAGTACAAAAACCAGGCAGACCAGCGGCGGGAAAGACGGCTTGTTTTACCGTTACTAATTTCTTGAGAGTACAAAAACAGCATTGGATTGGGACCAATGGAGCCAACGAGTTTTACCGTTACTAATTTCTTGAGAGTACAAAAACACTTCAGTTTCCTCCTTTAAAGGTAGTCCAGTTTTACCGTTACTAATTTCTTGAGAGTACAAAAACTAGTAGAGTAAGCAAAGCGCAAGAACATGAGTTTTACCGTTACTAATTTCTTGAGAGTACAAAAACCTCGGCAAACTTTTTCTTCTGATCAGCAATGGTTTTACCGTTACTAATTTCTTGAGAGTACAAAAACAGGTGACTATGCAGATGAACGTGTGTGAACGTTTTACCGTTACTAATTTCTTGAGAGTACAAAAACGCTAAAAAGATTGCTGAGGGGTTGAATCTAGTTTTACCGTTACTAATTTCTTGAGAGTACAAAAACCATGGCTAATGATTTTGAAGTCATCGGCAAGTTTTACCGTTACTAATTTCTTGAGAGTACAAAAACGATTACTGATTTTACAGTAACTTATCCTGAAGTTTTACCGTTACTAATTTCTTGAGAGTACAAAAACGTATGATGGATTCCCCCACTGAGTTTAAAAGTTTTACCGTTACTAATTTCTTGAGAGTACAAAAACATATTCGTTTAGATATTCGTCAAACTTATTGTTTTACCGTTACTAATTTCTTGAGAGTACAAAAACGTATCTGCCATTGATTTATCGTAATTAAACGTTTTACCGTTACTAATTTCTTGAGAGTACAAAAACGGTATATCCGCAATCACAAGTTGTGCTCTCGTTTTACCGTTACTAATTTCTTGAGAGTACAAAAACTAGAGACGTTTACGCAAACAGCCACCGGCAGTTTTACCGTTACTAATTTCTTGAGAGTACAAAAACGGGAGATAAAATTCAAGGTTTGGGATATAAGTTTTACCGTTACTAATTTCTTGAGAGTACAAAAACCAAAATATTTCTTTGATATCCACTAATTCCGTTTTACCGTTACTAATTTCTTGAGAGTACAAAAACTCGCCCTCGCTGACAAACTGCCCTTGTATAGTTTTACCGTTACTAATTTCTTGAGAGTACAAAAACCAAATGTTCGTTTACACCTCCTAGCTAAATGTTTTACCGTTACTAATTTCTTGAGAGTACAAAAACGAAAGGAAGATCATCATCATCGATATCTTCGTTTTACCGTTACTAATTTCTTGAGAGTACAAAAACACCTTTTAAGCGGAAAGTGAATGAGCAGTCGTTTTACCGTTACTAATTTCTTGAGAGTACAAAAACGTTTGCCAATACTTACCATCGTAGTAATAAGTTTTACCGTTACTAATTTCTTGAGAGTACAAAAACAGTGCAGATAAAAACAATAGTCAGAAAATCGTTTTACCGTTACTAATTTCTTGAGAGTACAAAAACTTGATTTTAATCTCATAGTCATAAGTTTATGTTTTACCGTTACTAATTTCTTGAGAGTACAAAAACTCTGGTGTTTTGTCATCCTTTAATTTTCGAATGTTTTACCGTTACTAATTTCTTGAGAGTACAAAAACAAGGAGATGAATTGGAACTTGAAGGACAATGTTTTACCGTTACTAATTTCTTGAGAGTACAAAAACGCTGGTGGGGGTCTGTTAAAAACAGACGTGGTTTTACCGTTACTAATTTCTTGAGAGTACAAAAACCTCAAATAGACGTCTCTAATCTAAAGTTTTCGTGTTTTCGTCAACTCAACAAAAATTTTTGTTCTAAAACCGATAAAGACTGCTCTTCTTCCGTACAATATAAGGTCGATGAACAACCCAAAAGTTGAATGACTACTTTTAATAATACCATATCTTTTGCTTTTAGATAGACCCCAGATGTATTCCATTTCCAACCAACATATGGAAATACTCGATAAAGTGCTTGAAGTATCTTATTATGATCCAATTTAGTTTCGTCTGGATAGTATCTCAAAATAGACTCGATTAATAAATCAAAATCAGGCAGTTGTTGATAATCATCATATACAACCACTGTATTCGATATGTCACTCACTGAATAGGTAAAATCAATATAATCTTCACTCATAATGAAGATATGTAACAATCCTGTTTTTTCTGCGATAGCTTTCAAATTCTTTATAAAAACAGGGAAAATATCTTTTGATATAAAAGAATTTGGATTATTAATCCATATCCATGTTTTTTTGTTCGTCCTTTCAATTTCGTTGTTAATTAATGTACAATAGTCATCTAACATCATTGAAATATCCATCATTTCAATCGGATATAAAACTGAATTTTCATAGAAACTCAATTCTAAAAAATATTTAATGACATTAGCATAGTTAATAGGTTTCATCACGGTAATAATTCTTTCCGTTGTTGCACTAAAATTATCCTGTAATTCTACCTCAAATTTCAAAATCTCATCATTAATTACATCAATTTGCTTAGTTAAAGCATAGTTGTTTTCTAGAGAATCAACATAGTTTTTCATCATACTGCCTCTTGAATAACGATATTGTTCTAAAAAACTTTCTCGACAGTCTAAAAAATACATAGGTAAATTTCTAGACTTCATTTGCTTCCCGTTGCAGCGAATGACTATTCCATCGTCTCCATAAACATTCTCTTCTAATTCAGATAAATTTTTACCTGTAGAAAATCGTTTAAGCCCTCGATATAATTTCCACTTCACTTCATGATTTGCACCTAAAATATAGGTTATTTCATCGCCACCAAACTTTAAAAATTTTCCGAATTCATATTCAATTTCTATTTCCATTAAATCACCACCAATCTTTGGCTTCCAATCACTTCTTCTTGATGTCCTTTTGTCCCCACTAAAAACTTCATATCTTCAAATTGTTTTTCGCTAACATATAACAGCCTAACCTCTCCAACTGGTGGTATCATTCTTTTTAAAATAGATTCATATTTTTTACCAGCTGATCGATTAGGAACCGTTCGATAATAAATAGAGTACTGTAGCATCACAAAGCCATTCGATAGAAGTTCCTTCCGAAATAACCGATAAGCTCTTCTGTCTTGTTGTGTTTCAGTTGGTAAATCAAACATACAAAATATCCTCATTTTTTGATACCTCATCTTTCTGCCTCCATAAAATCTCTTAATAATACTTCGTGAATTCCGCCATTTTTAGTAACCGATTTCAAAAAACTGCTTACAAATTTTTTCATCACTTGTTCTACTGTGCTTTTTTTCGTTCCATAGTACATAGGCTGATTCAAAAAATTAATAATTGTCAACCGAGCTTCATACGTCAAAAATTCATATTCCGGTAGAATCATTCGGTCAATCCAATAATCCATTAATGGACGAAAAGGTTCCATTAGATCATCTACTAAATTAAATGAATTAAATTCATTTTTATGAAAGATTCCCATCATGGTCATTAGACCTTGACCGACAATAATTCGAGCCATAGCAGCTCGGACAATAGCATAACCATAATTCATCGCACCATTCGTCAAACATTCATCATCTCTCGTGAAATCCAGTCCATACAATGAATTAAAATATACTTTTGCCACGTGTCCCTCTCTATTACTGGTATCTCCTGGCTGTAACTGATTATGCAACTCAATCATAGTCATCAACCGCTCGTCAGTGATTTTTTTATATACAGCAAACTCAATTTGATTCAAAATTTTTTGCCCCACTATTTCTTTCCAAAGTAGTTGCTTTTGCTCTTCTGTCCATTGAATTTGTTCTAAAACTCTCTTTGCTGTTCGATGATAGTTCCCATAGTTTAAAAGTAAGCCCGTTGGTAAATACTTATTATCGCAAATAACCAAAGCGATATTATGTTTAGTAAATTGGGCCAATATATTGGTTGTGACCGATGTATTTCCTTCAATAACCACCATACTAATATCAGATAACGGAATTAAATATTTACTACCACCTTTAAAAATTTCTAAATTGTCTAATTTGAGTTGTAGTCGTTCACTTTCTTTGATATGTATAATTCGCCATGTCATATCTTCCCCTCTTTTCTGAATAAAATAAAAACCCACTCAATAAATTGAGTGGGAAATTCGGCATAAAGCCTTATTTTTGTAGATTCTCAAAAAATTAGTAACGGTACAAGACGTCTCTTGTACCGTTATTGTATCAACCTTCGAAAACGGTGTCAAGGACATTCTTGGGCTCTGTACCTTCTTGACTAATATAATATGAATTCCCCAAAATATCAGTATTTACTTTTAGTAATCTATATCCTTTACGAGTAAATTTTTTTATAAATTGACCGTTTGGTGTCACTTTTCCGTATAATGACACAATTTCTTTCGAATCAAATTTTGTCTTATCAATTGGTTTTAATTCAACATAACCTTTTTTTGTTGGAATGGTTCTAGAACTATAAAGTAACTCCACAGACTCATCATTGACTATATCAATGACTTTAATTCTATCTCCTCTATAAAGAGTCATGATAAAATGAGAATCATTAGATACGCCTTCATTTACTTTAATCTCTTGATATCGTGTGCTCAGAATCCCATACTCTCTATTAACAAACTTAAGATCTGCATACTTCAATCCCATAATTTCGTATTCTTGTGTGTTGTCATTGAAGTACACATCTGTTCGCCACGGTTTTAATGACTGTAAGGCAACTTTTTTATTGTGACTGTTTTTAGGAGTAATATTGATATGACTTCCTAATTTACTATCATAATACTTCAATGTTCGGATTGCCGGACCATTATTTTTCTTTGCGTACTTAGTCACTGGTCCATGGTCTCTACGATACAGTTCAAAGGGACTGATAGCTACAGATTTTACTTTACCATTACTTTGAACCTCATCTACTGCAGCCGGATAGTCACTCATTATTTTTTCTAATTTTTCAAAAGTTTTCGGATCAATTCTTTGCATCAAGAATTTTGTTTTATCTTTCTCATAAATCTTTTTGAATGCTAAATAATCGGCTGTATCGTAAATATTTTTTATTTTTCCTAAAACATAATCCTGAGGTTGCTTGTCTTTGCCAACTTTCACAGAACGTGTCGAATAAATAGTTGCGTCACTCACTTTTCGGTTCATTTTTTTATCTACTTGATGACGAAACTTAATTTGATCGTCCATATTTACTAAATAGCTTAAAAAATGAGCATAAGGTAATTGATACATTTCGTTTTGATAGGTTTCATCATCCAGAACTTCTCCAGTCTTTACATCAATCACGTTTTCATTCACTTTTAGTGGAATAATTTCTTCGTTCCGTTCCCAAATTTTTAGCATCGGAGATACTGCAATAACGGTCGCATCTACGGCGTGATGATGGTGAGTCTCTCTTGATTTGTTAATCCGCCAAGTTCCTCTTAACTTACTTGTTAGTTTGCCACGAATAACTGTTACTTTCGTTTCTAGCTCTTTACTTCTCACAAACTGCTGCAACTCATTTAACACAATTCTTGAAGCATATCGGGTATCTACCAAATTTCGAGCAATGAATCTTTTCCGTACTTCTAAGTCATTAAGATTTTCGGTAAATTCTAAATTACGTTTTTTTGTCGCTGACATTCGTGAATTACTTCTGATCATTGCCTGCATTTCTGAAAATTTTTGTCCCTTGCCAAGTTGCATAAATCCATAGGGAGTTCTTTGGCCTTTTTCTTGATTCATCTCGCTGTAACAAAGAACTTTATTATTTTGACTATCATCATACGAAATGGACAAAGGGATAATGTGATCTACTTCAAATAGCTGATCTTTAAAAAATAAATCATCTGCTTTGATTGTTTTTCCAGAATATGGACATTTTCCTTGCTGTTGATACCACAAACGGATTTTCATTCTTAATTTTTTTCGTTTATATAATTGACTTTCTAACTGAGAATCACTCACTCCTGCGAGTTCTTGAAATTCCATTAACGCTGACTCTTTTTCAGCTTCATTTTCTTTCTGGAACTTTTGAGTCTGACGTCTCTGTTCATCCTCATCGCCATCTCTTGGCATTTCAATGACTATATAAGCAATATCCTTATATTTTTTAACTAATCCATTAAAAATTTCCATGGATTGTTTAACAGATTTCCTAACAATCGGATTGTAGATGTTCTCAGATAGATTCTTAATGTCTATGCCATTTCTTTCACTATAGTCTTTTTTATGTTCATGAATCAGACCTAAATTCGTTAAAATCGTCATCTGTTCATCAGAGGTTTGCAATAATTCCGGTATCAATAACTTCATAGTTTTCAAAGAAAACCTATGCCATTTATTATTACTATCCAAATTAAAGGCTTGTTTAGATTCAATGATTAAATCTATCAATGTATCATCTAAAAAGCTGTATGCTTGTTTTTTATTTTGCAACGCTCTTCTAATTTCACCATTTTCAGTATTCAAAGTTAGGATTCTTCCTAGCTCATCTAAAAATTCAATCGGCCATTCACTAATATCTACATCTTCAATCAAAAATTTATTTCTGACTTTGCGATAAATTGCCATAGAATGAATTTCTGGTTTATCCTTACGGTCAATTCGATAGCCAGAAATATCTTTTTCTTCAGACTGAGTTACTTTCTGAATCACTTTCATCATGTTAACACTTCGGCCAGTTGAAGTTTTTACTGTCTGAATGATTTCTTCTTTTTGAGCTGTCGATAATTTCCCATTTTCCAAAGTTTGGATTTTCAAATTATTTAAATCATTCAACAAGTTATACAGTTGTGCAGTATAAGAATTTCCGGCTGCACGATATTCGTCAGGAAAAATTTTATCTTTGCCAATCAAGATTTCAAACAGATTCTCTAGAGTTGTTCCATCTTCTCGATAGATTCCATAATCAGTCCGAGATTTTTCCGATCCCGGTCCAGTGTAATAGGCGCGTTTCCTAGAAATCACTTCTAAAACATTCTCCATAAATTCTTCCGAAATTTCATTATGGAATTCTTGTTGCTTTTGTAAAATTTTCTTGGTTTCATCAATATATGCGGAATTCGGAAATACATTTATTAATGTCTCATTATTCTCGTTTGATAAGTCTTTGACTTGTCCTCTGATTTTCCCGTATTTTTCCAAGCGTTCTAATTGGATTTCAGCAGGCGTCATTTTTTCTAACAACTTTTGATTGATATCCACACTTTGCTTGTAATCAGATTGACTCCTCGCATCTTCAGAGTCTTCCAAAGAATAGCTTATCCCTCGCCGCTTCACCAAGTGTAAGAGCGCAGTTACTATTTCTTCTTTAGTTAATTCTTCTGCCAGTCCTTTGACTCGTAATTCGTAAGGACTTAACGATAAACTGATTTCTTCTTTTATGAATCCTCGTTCACTTAGGTAATTCTTCAGATCTGATACTCGCTGTTTCCTTCTTCTAAGTAAGCGCCTTGATTGGCGAAAGCCACGCCGTTCTTCATTTCTAGATGCCGTTCCGCTAGGAAAAAGACTAACACCTGTCTCAAGGATTTTCCCAGAGTTCGTACTGACAACAGACCATCCGACTGATGCTATACCTATGTCAAAGCCAATATTTACTTTTTCATTAATTATACTTTTTTTCCCCATATGCAACCTCCCCATTCAAAAATTTATCTTCCCTCGCTAGAACATTAATCAATATTAGCTTAGCTTTTTAAGTAAATTTAATAGTACTTGATTCTGCGCTTCTAAAGTTTCGACTTTATTTTGAAGTGCCATCAACTCATTATTAATTTTTACCATCTCAAACCTAATTAGATATTGATTAATTTTATATCTGCTAATACCCAATAAATTAGATATTTCAGACGTCGAAAATTCAGCATTCGTCAATAATTGAATTTCCATTTCTTCAATAGTATTTTTGATAGCTTACCCTCCTCACTACATATTATTGTTTTATTTTTTGAGAAGTACAAAATCAAAATGTGAATCTATACCTCAAATATCATCAAGATATAGATTTTTATTTTAAATCTTTTTTTCAAAAAGAGTATAAAACTAGCGAGGGAAGACACCCTAATTGTATCATATTTCTTAAAACAAAACACCGTCTATAGAAAGCGCTTCATCAGTTGATATAAACATATTTATCAACTCTCAATTAGACTCATTTTATTGAAACAAGCTCAGATGTATCAAGGAGACAATTGAATTTTGGAGATTTCAATTTTTAGTTTTTAATAAAAAAACTGACACTCTACTTACTGTGATATCTTGGAAATAGAATAACCACTACTGAAAGTAAAGAACCAACTTAAAAATGGAGATTTACGTAAAAATTCAAATTTAAATTCAGCCTGATTATTTTAATCACAAGCTGTTGGAAGCTACAAACTTCTCCCGCCATAAAAAAATATTACTTACCCCAATAATTGGTCCAGTAATTCTAGAATTTCTTGTCGGTCAAAGTCAATAGCATCATTTTGAGGAATCAATTCACTATTTAACTGCAACAAACTGATAAATTTCTGCATATCATTTTGAATTGAATCTGGCATCTCTAATTTATTAGTATTCTCTAGTGAGCCTAATAGACGAGCAATATCATTTAAATGCTTTTTTATGTTCTTACTGTCAACTCTAGCGCCTGATTCTTTTCTTTCCGTTAAATCTATCCAAGCTTTTGCTTTAAACACAATCATTGCTTTACTATTTAGAACAGGATATCCTTCAATTATTTCTCTTCTTGACGTTAAAAAATCATAATAGTCTGTATCTAGAAGAAGAGCTGATAAACTCATTTCATCTTCAAATGACAACGGAACTGTGCGACTGTGATTAGATAAAGCATATAGTGGCTCTTTACTAAATAATTCAATCATCTTGGGAAATGCTTCATTCTCAGTAGTGAATCGAAACAATTGATTATTTTCGCTGACTTCTGGTGTATAGTTTCCCTCTTCAAGAAATGTCGTAATCACTTCATAGAATTCTTTATCCTTTTTATCATCAATAATGACCATGTCATAATCTTTGGTCGATCTGCTATCTAATCCTTTTGACTCTAGTATGATTGAGGTTGCTGTCCCACCTATGATTATATAGTACTCTTCAAATCCTTTGAACGCTTCAAGAAATTTCTCATTATAGTTTGCTGGCATCTGCTTCATATCCTTCCAAAAATTCATTTACTACTTCTGATAGCTCTAATTCTATTCGTGGATCAGTTGAATCTTTTAATGTTAAATATAAAGAGATTGGATCAACTATGTTATTTTGATTTTTAATTGGTTCATAACGCCAAATTTGTAGCTCAGTAAACCCTTCTAGGGAAGTTTCATAATAACTTATAGGTTCATTTTTCACTATCCAGTTAAATTTTTTATTGGAAATTGCAAAAATCTCTCTGTCTTCCGCCAACATGGATAATTTGGCTAATGCTAAAGTTCCAGCAATTGTATAAATAGGAGCTTTGAATCGATCTAGTTTTTCCCTTCCTGATGAGTCAAGGTATACTGTCTTTTTAATTGGATTAAACAAAAACTTTTGGCTTTCGCTAAAAATTTCTTTTCTACTTTTTCTAAATATGTACTCCCCATATTCAGATAATAACCACCCTTGATTACTGAACCTTTTCAAGACCCTATATATACTTGGTTTTGACAATTTTGTTTTGTCCATAATTTCTTCAAGAACAATTTCTTTCCTACTTTGATTCATCAAATAGATAAAAACTAGTTGTTCACTAGGTGAAAATTTTTTAGTCTCAAAAAACTCTAAATTCTTATTTAATACAATTCCTAATTGGGGTAAAAATAAACTTCCTTTATAATCAATAAAAGGAATTCTTGCTTTTAATAATAAGCTTCTATTTTGATTGGAAATAGCTGAAAAAACCAGAATATAACTGCTGCCAATCATATCCCCAATATATTCTGCCTGTTTGACAAAATTTTCCAAAGAGTTTTGTCTAACCTCTTTTACTAAAACGTATTCTTTCTCGTTTACTTCTAATCCTAAAAGTTCATATCGATTTTTATACGCCATGGGCAAATTCAGGGTGATATCAAATTCATTGGTAGAAATACCTAAATCGGAAAACACCTTTTTCAAAATATTTAGTTTCATCTACAAAACCTACTTCCTAAATTATCAATATATATTGATAATATCAAAACCATTGATAATTTACAATTTTTATGATAAATCACTTCAAATACTGTAGCTTGAGTCAAAATAAATATTTGGAGGAACTATAAATGAGTCGGAAAAAATACTGTTTAGTTTACTAACAGCTATAATCGCTTTTTTGATCCAATTACAAGTTTGGCTGCCGCTGTTAATTATAATAAGATTGCCGATTATGTTTCCACACGGCACATCTGGCTATGTAAATGCTGGTGACTTAAAAACAGTGATTGTCAAACCCAATCAAACAATGTCTCTTATCCCACCATTCAATCTATGACTATAAAAAATACAATACCTACCACGTGCGCCTCAGCTACCCTAAATTAATGTATACTGGAGCAACTCTAGTCAGACAATCTGGTACTTCATTAGAAGTAGATCTCGGAATCCCTGACACCTAACACAATACAAATATCACACTGATTACTGCCACTACTTTGTACCATTGTTGCCAAGTTTTGTACCAGAGTTTGCCATCGTTTGTACCACCCATTGCCACCAAATGTACCACATACGTAAACACCCCTTAGCCAGCTAAGCCTACGCTGGATAAGGGGTGTTTTTAGGCAATCCCTTGGATTGCTAGAAGGGATTTCTATTAAAGGGTGTGGGAAAGACCAATCCGTTCTCGCATGGATACTTCGCCGTCAATCGTAATCGTATAAGAATTATGTACGATACGATCAATCACCGCTTCCGCAGTAGGGCCACTTCCTAATTTCGAATGCCAGCCGCTGGTGTTGAACTGGGTACAGAAAATAGTAGAGGTCCGCCGTTCCCGCTTCTCAATGATTTCCATTGTGAGATAAAGTTCCTCTTCTGTAAGGTCGTGCAACAGCCACTCATCAATAATCAGTAACTCTTTTCTGGTATACTTCCGGATCAGCTTTTTGTAGCTGTCATCTGGTTGGTTCTTGGCAATCTTGAATTCATCCAACAGGTCTGGGAGCCGCACATATTGCACATCGTAAAATTGTCGGCAGGCGGCGATGCCGAAAGCACAGGCGAGGTATGTTTTTCCAGCTCCTGTTGCTCCCATCAAAATGATATTGTTCTTGTTTTCCAAGTAAACACCATGGGCGAGGCGCAAAATCTCTTCTTTTGGAAGCCGACGGTCTTCAAAGTACTGAACCTCTTCAATAGAAGCGGATGGCACTTCAAAATTTGCCTGTTTGATCAAACGTTGGAGCTTGTTGCTTTTCCGCCGGGCATATTCCCGATCCACCATCAACGTGAAGCGTTCATCAAAAGCCAGCTGCTCGTACTGTTTGCTCCTTGATTGGTCTTTATAGGCATCGGCCATGCCGCCCATTTTCATTTCGATTAACTTGTGGATTGTACTTTCATTCATCATTTGCTCGTCCTCCATAGTAAGCGGCACCGCGGGTGAAACCATAGGTGTGGTGATTATCCTCGGCTCGTTGCTGCTGTTCTTCTTCTGCTCGTTTTTGGTTGGTTTTTAATGCAGTTTTGATAAGGGAGACCGTCGGCCTTTTTGTGACATCCAAGACGGTCTGGCAGGCTTTTTCAAGTTCATATTTCGTGTGCTTGCGTAAGACTTTCTTGAGCGCGAATATGGCATTGACACCTTGTTTTTCTGCAGCTGCGTTCGCTAGAATGGCTTCCACCACGTTTAATGTAGCGAGGCCGACCTCTCTTGCCCAAGCCAAAGCATTCTCAGGGGTTTGGTTGACGTAGAGGCGGTGCTCATCGGGCATGTGATCCCGGTTAGTGGACTGCTGCCTTGACTTAGAGTAACTCTAAAGTGTTATAGTCTATTTATGAACAAAATAATATAATAAATGGAGGAATTAATGATGCATACAGTTAAACTAAATAACGGTATCGAAATGCCTATCGAAGGGTATGGTGTTTTTCAAGTATCACCCGAAGAGACTGAGCGTTGTGTGACAGAAGCTCTTGAAGTAGGATATAGGAGTATTGATACAGCTGCTGCTTATGGAAATGAAGAAGCAGTTGGTAAAGCCATCAAACTTAGCGGTATCCCTAGGGAAGAATTATTTGTTACAACTAAATTATGGGTATCAGATCAAGGATACGAAAACACTAAATTAGCTTTTGAAACCTCTTTAAAAAAATTGGGCTTAGATTATCTTGACTTATACTTGATCCATCAACCTTTTGGCGACTATTATGGTTCTTGGCGTGCAATGGAAGACCTATATAAAGAAGGGAAAATTAAAGCAATCGGAGTTTCGAACTTTGAAGCAGATCGATTAGTTGACTTGATTTTAAATAACGACGTGGTTCCTGCTGTGAACCAAATTGAAGTTCATCCATTCTTGCAACAAAATGAAGCAAAAGCTGTGATGGAAGAATACGGGGTTCACATTGAAGCCTGGGGACCTCTATCAGAAGGTGCAAACAACATTTTTGAAAATGAGCTCTTAAAAGAAATTGCTGAAAAACATCAAAAATCAGTCGCTCAAGTGATCTTAAGATGGCATCTTGATCGTGGTGTTATCATCATTCCTAAATCAGTTCGTAAAGAACGCATGCAAGAAAATCTAGCTGTTTTTGATTTTTCATTGGGTCAAGAAGACATCGAAAAAATTGCTACATTAGATTTAGGAAAAAGTACCATCATAGATCATCATAATGTTGAGGTTGTTAAACAATTAAACTCTTTAAACACTCCTCATTAAGGTAACTAAGCTTTTTTCAAACATTTTGTCAGAACAGTTTTTATAAATGTAAATTTTGATTAGTAGGAGGAATTATTTATGAAAGTTATGATTTTAGGCGCTGCTGGGCAAATTGGTAAAATGGTAACCGATGATCTATTAACTCAAACTGATTTTGATTTAGTATTGTATGGCCGAAATGTTTCTTCTCGGTTGTCAGCTAAAGCAAGTGATCGTGTTTCATTAGTTGATGGCGATTTTAAAGAATTGGATAAAATCAAAAAGCATCTTGTTGATGTAGATACCGTTTATTTAAGCTTTGTTGCGGAAGACGATTTTATCAAATCGTTAGTTGAGCTATTAGAAGAAAGTGATGTTACTCGGTTTATTGCAGCAAGTGTTCCTGACTTGTATCAAGAAGTTACTGGTAAATTTCAAAAGTGGTATCGAGCCAATACGGGTATTATGTGGACGGCTCCACCTCGTAAGGCGGCTGACATTATTGAAGCCAGCAAGCTCGATTATGTCATCCTTCGAATAACTTGGCTTTACAATGAAGAAGGGAATACAGATCTTCATATAACAGAAAAAGGTGAGCCTTTTGTGGAAGCACAAGTTACTCGTCAAGCTGTTTCTCAATTTATAACTGATTTATTGACAGGAAAAGCTGATTACCACCAAGCAAGTCTAGGTTTGGGCGAACCTGATACAGAATTTGAAAAACCAAGTTTCTTCTAATCTTGAGTTTTTATTATCCTTTGCCAAGACAATGAAACAAGACCTCAGAAATGTGTTTTTAATAAACACCTTTTAGAGGTCTTTTTTGCTATTTCAAAGTTGATTCCTTTATATGCTACAATTTAGATCTATTGATTCATAATCTCGTTAGTTCTTTTCTGATTTTATTCATTTCTGCTGGATTTCCTCGGTCAATTGTCTCTTTTCCATCTAATAAATTCTCGTAAAAGTGTACTTTTCCTGCAAGAAACTGAGAACTTTGCTGTAGTTCTGCTAACTGCGCATTTACTTTTTCTTGTTGGTCTTTTATTATCTCCAATCTTTCAGGAATTGCTGCTTCACCGACAAGACACAAATCAACATATTGTTTGATTGCTTCTACTGACATCCCACTATTTCTCAATGCCTTAACACCTTGTAGCCACCCTATTGTATCTTCATCAAATAAACGTACATTGTTTTCCCCTCTTTTTAAGCCGGGGATCAACTCTTTATCTGTATAAAAACGAACGGTATGAGGATTCATTTCTAATTGATCAGCAACTTGTTTTACCGTATACATAAAAAAACTCCTTTTTCTATTGGATTAGATAAACTCTAACGCGTTACATTCATTCTAGCAATAAAGATGAAATAATCAATGAAGTTTTCGCATACAGTTAGAAGAACATGAAAAAATAACGATTGATAGACCAATCAAGTCGTATTTATTCATGCCTCAGACTTGAATGTCTTGATTGTTATTCATTTCAACTTCTTTATTTTATAATCGTTTTTCATTACTTTCTATCATTTTGCACCGCATTCTGATAAACGCGTAACATGTTATCTAGCGGTTTCTCTCTTAACAAAACAGTTTTAAGGTATATTCTAATTAGATTTTTGGAATAGGGCATTTATTACGTTAAAGTAAACTCATCCTATTTATAAAACGTACAGCTCATAAAAATTATAGCCTCTTCATTCATCCTTAGACTTTTCATTTTGCACAACTCTCCTTTTATTTTACCAAAAACATAGCGTGGTATCCCTAAAGTCTGCTCGCTTTCTTCTAAATTAATTCCAATTAACTTTAGTGTAGGAAAATAAGCTATTTCTCCAACTGCCGAATACTCCCTCACTTGTCCTGAAATATCCAGTTGACATTGCTCGGAGAAGTAGCCAGTTCCATCATTTGTTTTATGAAATAAAATCGGAAAGCATCGGTCTGATAAATGTTTTTCTGAAAAATAAAGGTCTCTGGAAAGCATTACTTCACAGGTAACATCCCCCATACTGAAAAATATTTTTTTATTTTTTATCTTCAATTTCTTCATTAACATCCTTTCTTCAATCAGTATAAAAATGATTTCTAAGCCTTAAATTCAATTAAAATCATACACCATATAGTCCAGTTTATAGCAAGAAAAACATACAAAAAAGCTTAAGATTTATAGAATCCTAAGCTTTTTTGAGCAAGTCATAAGTTACTATTTTTAAACATCTATTCTTCGGCTGGCCATCCATTTGATCATTTGGGGATCAGAGTGAGAGAAAAACTGACTTTCTCCTTCATTTAAGGCTGCAATTTTTTCTTTATCACCATCACTTAAAGAGAAATCAAACACATCTATATTTTGTGCCATGCGACTTGGATTCACCGATTTTGTGAGAACAATAATATCTTGCTCTACTAACCAACGGACAATTACTTGTGCAACTGATTTATTGTATTTTTTTCCAATTTGAGTCAAGATCTCATTTTTGAAAATATCATTTTTACCTTTCGCAAACGGTGCCCAAGCTTCGACACTGATTCCTTCTTCTTTCAATGCTGCAATATTGGCTGTTTGCTGTTGGAAAGGATTAATCTCGATTTGATTCACTTGTGGAACAACTTTATTAAATTCTGCTAAATCTACCGCACGATCTACCGCAAAATTAGAAATACCGATAGCACGAATCTTTCCAGATTCCTGCAGTTCTTCCATTGCTCGCCAAGCGCCATATACATCGTTGAAAGGTTGATGCAAGAGCAATAGATCGATATATTCTAGTCCCAAACGATTTAATGAGCGTTGAAAAGATTCTTTCACGCCCTCATAAGAGACATTTTCTACCCATATCTTAGTTGTTACAAAGACTTCTTCTCTAGGAATACCTGATTTAACGATGCCTTTTCCCACAGCTTCCTCATTCATATAGGATTGGGCAGTATCAATATGACGATAACCTGCTTTTATCGCTTCAAATACTGCATCTTCAGCTTCTTGTGGGTCTGTGATTTGGTAAGTTCCAAAGCCCAAAATAGGGACTTCAACGTCATTATTCAACTTGATTGTTTGCATATTAACGACTTCTTTTTCATTTTATTTTTTGTTTAAAGTGTTTCATTTTCTATGATTCTTCTATTTGCTGACTAAAGTATACACCTTAGAGTGAACTTTATAGCAAGCGATATACTTGAAATTTTAGTGAAAGTTTTTTGATTGAATTTATTAAAGCGAGCTCCAGTGCAAGCATTTATCTTTTTCTATTGCTTATTATTGCTGCTATCAATAATTGATTTTTGTATACGAAAAAGAAGCCAACTTCAGTTTCTCATTTATTTTTGTATAGACCTCAGTAACTACAAAGGGATTGATTACTTCATGACCATCTACAATAGCTGTCAATTTTACTTGATTTAATAAGACAACCAGCGTATCGAATTCGTGAATGCTTTTTTCTTTGAAACTTACATCTTTGTAGATAATTTTCCCTGCTTTTAGCACATCTATTTCTTCGTCTCTTGTTAGAGTGACACCCATATGCACAAAGACTGCATTTGAGTGAACTAAATCCATTAATTTATCGGCATCAGCTTCTTTTAAAGCTTGCCATATTTTGTCAGAAATTTCTATGACCTTTTCCATCCTATTCATCCCCTATTCTTAATTGTTTTCACTTAGTAATAAAATCGGTAAAACATGATAGATATACTTAAATAGTTGAAGCTATCTTATCACAGACAATCAAAGGTTCTAAACTGTTTCGTTCGGCTTCATTTTCAAAATTAGAATCTCATCAGATTTCCAGCTCACCCTTATATAAAACAAAAAATTGTGTTATATAGAAGCATCATTTTTACCATACCACAAGGAAGATAAAAATTTGCTGGATTTTTAATGGTTTTCTTACTCGTAATCTGTTTGGGTACTAATTCTTTTCCACTCTTCTGTTTGTTTTAATCTTTCCTGAAAGACTTCTGTTGCAAATGAAACGGCATCACTGCCTAATAACAGCCTTCTTGGATAATCGTTTTTTTGGATCATCTCTACAATGATTTGACCTACTTTATCAGGATCACCGATTTGACCATGCGGATCGATAAGATTTTCTTTCCGATTTTTAGCAGCTGTTTCTTTGTAGTCATCAATAAAAATATCGCTACCTTTTAAAGAGTCTCCAGTAAAACGAGTGCGAATAGCTCCAGGTTCAACAGTCATCACTTTTATTCCAAGAGATTTTGTCTCCATTGCAAGAATCTCACTGATACTATCTAAAGCTGATTTAGCCGCTGCATAATATCCTGAGCCTACAATGCCTTTAATGGCAGAAATTGAGGTAATGTTAATAACGGCTCCGCTTCTTTTTTTTCGCATTTGTGGCAATACCAATTTTATAAGCTCAACAGGGCCAAAAAAATTGGTTTGAAACAACCTCGCTACTTCTTCAGTTTCCCCTTCCTCAACAGCTCCTCGGTAACTGTAGCCGGCATTATTGACTAAAATATCTATTCTGCCAAATTTTTGTGTTGCTTCTTCTACAGCACGTTGCATACTAGTTTGTTGATTCAAATCTAAATTCAGTGCAATAGCTGTCTTTGGATACGCTTTGACCAAACTGTCTAGTTTTGTGCTGTCTCTAGCGGTTACAATTGCCTGATCCCCGTTTTCTAGTACTGCTTTTGCAATACTCTGACCTATTCCTGAAGAACATCCTGTAATTAACCATGTTTGCATGATTTTTCCTTCTTTCCTGTCTTGTATCAGCTGGTTGTTATCCTTCAAATTTCGTTCATTATCACTTCGAAAAAATAAATACTTTTATTTAATTTGCAATTTCAATTCATTTTATGGTGCAATACCTCATTCAATTGCGAAACTTCATCTTCCATAGAGGCTATCCCAACAAAGTTCATTCCAAATCGTGAAGCTACATGATTCAAAGTATTGTATATAGTGGTGAGTGCCGCATTTTGATCTGTCGCCGATCCTTGAGCAATCACATACAAATCAGCATCTTTTAATTCTTCGCTTACACTTAAATGATCAATAAAGGTTTTTAAATAACCCGACATATCCGACCAATAGATTGGTGTACTAATTAACGGAATATCTGCAGTTTTTATTGGGTTCCAAATGTATTCATAATCTCCAGTTCCTTTACCGACTTGTGGAATTTCATATTCAGCCAAATTCACTTGTTTATACGGTAAATCTCCAAAAAGTTCTTTCGCCAAGAGTGTAGTCTTTCCATCTGCATTTTTACTGGCGTTAAGAAAAATTCGTTTATCATTTTTGCTTCCATGTGCAGCTTTTGAGAATTCCTTTTATTTCGTCCCCTTTCAATTCGTTTGTGTAACAGCCAGTTTACTGACTAAATCAAACCACTCATAAATCTTTTATCCCTGGAAGTTATTTATGATGAGATAAACTCAAATATCAATATCCTATATCTGTTAACCAATCTACTACTTCCTGTTGCGCATTAGGTACATCATTTCTTGAAATCGTTAAGCCATTGTCGATTTCAACAGTCGCATTTGGTTCCAGTTCAGCAATAGCTTCTCTTGTTCCGGTAAATTCGCTGCCGCCATGGGCATTGAATGGAATAATAGTTTTTCCTGAAAAGTCAGTATCCTCTAAGAAACTATAGACTACACTTGGAAGATCGTATACCCATATTGGATAACCAAATAAAATAGTGTCATAATCTTCTAAATTTTCGATTTGATCAGCAATTTCAGGTCGAAAATTATTTTCATTTTCAGCTTCTCCTTGAGCAACTAATTCATCATGGTCTCCCGGATATGCATCTACAGTATTTATTTGAAACACGTCAGAACCCGTTTGCTCTTCGATCCAGTAAGCCATTTGTTGAACATTTCCAAGCACTTCATCTTCATCGGTGACTACGCGACTAGAGCCAGCAACTGCATCTACTCCTCCTGTCTCTGGCATCGAGAAATAAACAATCAATGTACGCTCTGGATCCCGTTCTTCAGATATAAAATCTTGGCTATTTCCGGTACTAATCGAATTAGTTGTTTCCTGTTGCTCATCAGAAGTGCATGCAGTTAAAACAAATACAGTAGAAGCTAATAACACAGTTTTAATAATGGTCTTCATTTAGGTTCCCTTCTTTCTCTTACAGATTATTGTTTCATTTCAACATAGTTTCTACATCTTATATGGTAATAAATAAACAACTTTACATAAATGCATCAATGTTAGGTGCTGTTATCTCTTCTTATTTTTGCTTGTTGGATAAATAAAAATAATGGCAGCAATAAATGAAATCAAAATATAAATCGTCGCAATCATCATTTGATAATGATATTGCGCCACTATATTTCTTGAAGCACTTGTCAATGAAATGATTATAGACAAGCCAATTGATCCGCCGATTTGGTGAACCATATTGACAACGCCTGAAGCAGCACCTGCTTCATCTTCCGTTGTATCAGCAATGCCTGAAGAAGTCAGCGGGCTTAAAGAAAAACCTTGTCCCATGCCAGCTATTGCCATCGGCAGTGCAATCCCCAGCCAATAATTAGATTGATTGTTAAACAACATCAAACTCGCCAGTCCCACAAATGTAATAAACAAGCCAATCACCATTAATTTAGCATTTCCCCATTTCTTTGTCAGATAAGAGACCGGTAAAGAGAAAATAAAAATCGATAATGACAGTGGGAAAAAAGCAATTCCAGCAGTTAAAGGGGTATAGCCAAAATAATTTTGCATAAATTGAGGTGTTAAAAACCATAAGCTGAGCATGGCCCCCAGATAAGTAAATCGAGCAATATAGGCGCCTACTCGTTCCCGATTACTAAATAGCGATAATGGCAAAATGGGTGAAGTCACTCGTGCTTCGTACCAAATAAATACGCCAATAAATAAAACAGCTATAAAAAATATCAAAAGATTGTATTGTTCACCAACGATGCTATAAACTAAACTAATCATTCCAATAACCGATACAACCGAACCAAAAATATCAATTTTACCCGCTGAACGATCTCGCTCTTTAATAAACTTTGCAGATAAAATCAGCATCAATAAACAAACAGGGACATTGATAAAAAAGCCATCCCGCCAACTGAACATGCTGGCCAATACGCCACCAATGATCAATCCTACTGAAGCACCTATCCCTGCAGTCGCGCCATAAGCTGCGACTGCTTTAGTACGCGCTTCTCCTTGATAATTATCCAAGAGCAGAGCCAGCGTTGTTGGTGCCAAAATAGCTGAGCCTATTCCTTGAAAAGCACGTGCAAGAATGATAGTAGATGCATTTGTAGCTAGACCAACAAACAAGGAACCTAACCCAAAAACAATCAAACCAAGGTTGTACATCCGTTTTCTTCCAAAAATATCTCCTGAGCGGCCGCCCAATAACAACAACCCGCCAAAAGTGAGTGAATAGGCATTGGTCACCCAAGATAGTTGTGCTTGGTTTAAACCTAAATCTTGCGCAATTCTAACACTACCTGTAAATACGATTGAATTGTCCAATAAAATAATAAAATAACTTAGTAAAATGATAGGCAAAACCATATCCAATTTTCTTTTCTTACTTGCTATATCCATGTAAAATCCTCCAGTATTGTTGATAAAAACTAACCATACAGCATGAAGTGGACTTCAAGGCAAGTAAAAATTTCATTTCATTGTTGTGCTATTCAATCTGACAATTCAGCTTCTGCTGAGCTAATTAATATCCGTCCCTTCAGCTACAAAACTTTCTGCAATTGTACTATTTGGCTTTTCCACCAATTCCGCTTGAAGCACCTGTAATCACTACCATTTTTTCTTTCATAAATTCTTCTTTCTCTTCATAACTATAGCTTACATCTTATAAACGTCTCTAAAGCAAATATAATATAAAATCGAGCTAGTAATCTCAAAAATAGTTTTTATTAATAGACAGGACGATCTTCGCCTTGTGTATCTGCATCAGCTATTCCAACACTATCATTTTTAAGGAACTCTGGATTTTCAACCATGCGAACCACTACATCTGCTATACTTTGTCGCGAACCAGATACTCCGTTGTACTCTTCGCTTTTATGAGTAAGAACATATTTCACTTCGTCACGATCATTTAACCACGGCAAACGTAAAGTAGTATAATCTAAACCTGACTCTTCAAGAAGTTTGTCTGAACCAATTGCTGAAGGTAAGCCAGATGCAATCGCTTCTTTATTCCAGCGACCGTATTCCCCAGGTACTTCATCATAAATTCCAAGGACGTTGGTTGAAATTACGCGTTTAACGCCTTGTTCTTTCATTGCCTTAATCACATTTTTAGTAGCCGTATTATCTTTATCATGATCAACAAAGGCTATAAAAACAATATTTTGGCCTAACATCACAGTTTTCAGGTCCTTTAAGTTGTCAATATCTCCTTCAATAACTTTTACACGATCGCCAGCTAAGCTGCTCAAACGACTACTGTTGCGAAGATAGAGTGTCAACTCGGTATCTTCTTGTTCCTTTAAGAGTCTTTCTATAACAATTCGCGCAATTTGTCCATTTGCACCTATAATCAATACTTTTTTCATTCTTATCATCCTTTTCAAATTTTAAATTTCTAAAGTAATTGATTCACTAATTGAGTGAATTCTTCGACTTGATCATCTGTCAATCCTTGATCTTGACTAATTTGAGTATGTGTCTTTAATTGCCCCGGTACATTTTTTATTGCCGCTAATACGCTAATAGTGACAAGTTCTCGTTCCAATTTAGAAAGAGTTTCTCGAGCAAACAGGTCTGCAAATAAATGTTCTTTTAAAAAATCATCCAATGCTGGCGAAAATGTGGCGTACGCCGGTTCTGGACGTGGTCCAGTTAAAGAAGTTCGCATCTTTTCGCCGTATTCATTTTTATCGACTGAATCAGATAGACTACGTGAAGCAACTCCCTCTCTATCTATAATTCCTCGTTGACTACGTTCTTCCAATAGTTTCATCAAAGTGACGGTTCCATTGATACTTCTCGGAAAACCTGCGTACGCGTAGATATGCAGCATCGCTTCTTTTCCTTCATTCACCGTCAAACCATTATCTAAAGCTTTAGTAAATGCCAGTTTAAGCTGGTCTAAAGCGCCCAGTGTTGCATAAACTGCGACTGTGATTAGATCGATTTGTTTAGTACTTAATTTATCTGTCATCATTATCCCTCCGTCAAATTATTTTTTTCAACCAATCATCAATGACATTGGCTACTTCTTGATTATTTATATCTTGGAACAAAAAATGCGTATTTCCTTTAATGCCAATATCTGGTAACCTCAAAATTTCCGCTTGTCCGCCATGTTTATTAATACATCCGACCCATTTATCCGCCATTTCAGCCCGAGCTCGCCAGGCATCAACCGGCCATTCTTCTCCTGGTTCACGCGGTACTTTATCGCCATAAATAATAATGATTGGGATTTCCGTTAAACGTTTAAATTTCTCATCTGATATCTCACCAGCTGAAAGAGCTCCCCAAGGACTAAGCGATTCGATTGGTTCCGGTAATTCTCCCTTAGGAAATTCAAAACCACTCCCTGGTTCTAAACAAACAACTCCCTGTACATTTGGACTTTCAACGGCAACTTGCCAGCCTGGACCAGCACCTTGAGAATGGCTGATCAATACAGCTTTTCCGACTTTCTCGAAAACTTGCACAAATGCTTTTGCAATGACATCTTGATCATATGGTCCAACATCAGGTGTCATCATCCGCAAAAAGTTCTTCACATTTTGATTGCCTTTGGGAAATGCCATATCTTCATCTACATTCGGCCAATGACCGATTCTAAAATTACTAAACCAAAGCTGATCATCAGTAACTAGATCAATTTCTGCTTTTACAATATTTTGAGCCGCACGCCCTCTGCGTGGTTGGTCAACTAAATAAACACTATAATTCTTTCGCAAGAAAATATTATTAAAACCTTCTCTGCCATCTGGTGTCGTCTGCCAACCAGCAGCAGATTGACCCGCACCATGTAAGAAAATTAAAGGCAATTTACTGGGATTCATCGGCGCTTGATATTCTACATACGCATGGTCACCATGTCTTGTTTGTCCATCCGTACCATGCGTATCGTTAAAATCAAATTTCCCAGGTGCTGTAATTGTTTTACCACCAGCAGTAAATGATCCTTGTTCTTTGATCATTAAGGGTTCCATGTTAAAATCTCCTTGGTAAATGTAATAAATTTTAAAAATAGATGTATCGTATGCCGCGATTCACTCTTTTATCTATGGAAGCAGGCTGACATTCCTCAATTTAATAGGTTATATTCCTCATCAGTTACTGCTTCACACCATTCAGTTGTTGCTCCATCTGCCGAGACAGAAATTGCAACGTGAACGAATTCGCTGTTTTTAGCAGCTCCATGCCAATGCTTTCGTTCTGCTGGAATATTGACAACATCTCCTGTTGTTAATTTTTGTGCTGGTTTGTCCCATTCTTGATACCAGCCTTCACCTGCAGTAACCAATAAAACTTGGCCGCCTTTGTGATGAATATGCCAATTGTTACGACAACCTGCTTCAAAAGTAACATTCGTAATTCTAATAGGTTCCGCCGTTAACGTTTCCAAATAAACACCTTTATTAAAATTAGGATTATCCAGTGATTTTTCTCCTAATGGAAATGGTTGTTCTATCATATTTTCTCACTCCAGTTTATTATTTAATTTTTCACTAGTGTTGCATTAAAAATTGTACTGTTCCATGAAACAAAAAAATCCTTTATACTAGTACTCGGATGACTTATCCAAGACCAATAAAAAGGACTAACTCATGGATAAGTATAAAACAAATTCGGCATTTAATAAATGGTTTTCTGCCATAAATGTAGAAAATCTTTCTGTTTCTGCTAAACAATTCATTGTCAATTACAATTCATATCGGAAAAAACTCTCTTTTGAAGCGGTGTTGAAGCTTTTTCTCTACGCAATTAATGAAGAAAAAGAGAGTTTGCGTGACTTGAGTACGTCTCTCATCAACGAATCACTTCAACTAGAAACCGACGTGACCACCATCAGTCATACGCAATTATCACGTGCGTTCAATGCACTTGATTCCAGCGTGTTAGAAGAAATCTTCCAACAGCTTTTAGAAAAAATCCACTCTCAGACAAGACCAACAAAACGAAACAGTCTGTATCTGATTGATTCCAGTACTTTTTCGCTCAGTTTGAAGCATCATAAGTGGGCGACTTTTCGCCAAACAAAATCAGGCGTTAAGTTACACTTAAACTACTGTTATATGAACGATGCCACGATGTATCCCACTGATTTTACCTTAACCAATGCCCGTGAACATGATGTCAATCAACTGCCCTTGCTGGTGAATAAACCTGAAGCGACCTACGTGTTTGATCGTGGCTACTTGGACTTTGAAAAGATGGATCAGATGCATGGGGACGGCTACTTCTTCGTTACACGTATCAAAAAGAACACCCATGTTCACTTGATAGAAACACTGGAAACATCACCAGAAAAAGAAATTCTACGAGATGAACTGGTTCGTTTGGGTTCTAAGACTTATCTGACTGCCAATTTCCGACTCGTTACTGTTCAAGATAAAAGTAGACGTGAATTTCAATTTATTACCAATCGAATGGACTGTACGTCAAAAGAAATAGCGGATATGTACCACGCTCGGTGGCAAATTGAATTGTTTTTCAAACATATCAAACAACACATGACCAGTAAAACGTTTTTTTCTCAAAGTGAACAGGGCGTGCATAATCAGTTGATTTTAACCATGATTTCCGCACTGTTAACCTTTCTTATTAAAGTAGAAACCAACACAAAACAATCTGTGTTTCAAATCAAACGATTCTTTCGTTATTTACTGTTTCTTCCGTTTGAGTGTTGGTTAGAGAAGTTGATTCCAACATGAGAACAAGAAAATGGCGTGTCACTTTTGGTTTTCAGCTAAATAACAGGTAAAAAATTTTCTGGAAAAAGTCATCCTCTGCGTCAGCACAGTTTTTTTGGCTTATTTCCAGAGAAAACAGTTTTCAGAATATTCTAAAATACTTTTATGCAACACTAGTGTTAATTTTTACAAAACATACTAAGATTAGTAGGTTTTGCTTTTGTTTACTTAAGTCGCGCATCTAAAAATTCAAGCAATTTAGCCGCTTCTTTTTCAACATATTCTAGTTTCCAATAGGTTTCAATATGTTGGGCACCATCGATCAAGTATAATTCTTTATCCGTTGTTCCTGTTGCAGCAGCATACGCTTTTTCTGTTAGATAAAATGTATCAGCGGTTTTACCTGCCATCATTAATAATGGAACATTGATAAGATCCATATTAACTGAAGCGTCAAATGTTGCTAATTCCATTAAGCTGGCAACTGTATAAACAAAGGTTGATTTTGGATGTGGATAGTCAACAGCATAGTAGCAGTAACCATCTCTATATAAAGCATATGGCAATTTTTCAGCATCTTCTGGTGCCATTTCCTTCAAATCTGGAGTGTAGTCAACGCCTTCTTCGCGCACTTCTTTATTACGTGCATCTGTTGCTTTTTGCAATCTTTCTTGAATTGTATTGGCTTCAGAATCCATAAACCCATTACGACGAACGAGTCCCGAATTAAAAGCAGATAATGTAGCAACTACTTTGAAGCGTTTGTCTGTTTGTCCAGCACGTAACGTATAGCCCCCACCACCGCAGATGCCAAAAGCACCCATACGGTCGTAATCTACTCCAGGAAACAGTGACAAAGCATCTACCATTCCATGGATGTCTTCAACGCGGTTTGATGGACGATCCAGCATACGAGGTGACCCTTCGCTAGCTCCTTGGAAAGATGCATCGGCAGCAATTGCAATATAGCCATTTTCAGCTAATTTTTGGGCAAACAAACCAGCAACTTGTTCCTTTACTGAACCGTTTGGATGGGCAACAGTTAATGCTGGATATTTATTTTCTGGATCGTATCCCGCAGGCGTATAGACATTCGCAGCAATTTTTAAGCCATTCAAGATATAGCTGATTGGATGAATATTCACTTCTCCAGCAATATTTTCTGTGATAGCATTGTCATAAACTAGTCCCCAAGGATTGTCATTAACTTTGGGTAATTTTGTAATATCGACATTTTCAATTTTCATAAATTTTTCCTCCTATAATTTAGTAAGCATTTTTCACATTTTCAGAATATTATACATTCTCTTCCCTTGTGAATCTGTTGTAGTTTTTCTACGGTAAGTTATATTCTTCTAGAGAAATGTGTTCTTGACCGTTAGTTGATTGATTCAAAAACTACTAGTGATACAAACAGAGCTTTCGCCAAAAGCTTACCTTTTTTAAGGCTGATCAATTCCACCTCCTTCAATACAAATATAGTTTAAACCTTGTAGTCGACTCTAAAGCAACTAAAAAGACTTTTTAGCTAAATCTATTAACTCTAATGTTTCTTCAGTCAATTCTTGCATATAATCTTCTTGAAAAATAGTTTGACACGTTTCTATTCTCCTATCCGTAATTTTTTTAAACAGTGTCTCTATTTTATTAGCTCTCAGTTGTTTTAAACGTACTTGGCTGACATCACATGGTTCAGAGGCAAAATAATAATTTTCTAAGTCTATTCTTAATGTAATTGCATTATCAAAAATCATATCTAATAAATATTATGTCATCAAAAGCCTCTATACTTTACTTTTCTCATAAAAAAATGTTAGCGCATACTAAAAGATAAACAAAATTTGCTCTTTAGGATCTACTACTTCTGTTATAATCAAGAATATTAAAAAAACTTATTTTAATAATAAAAACGAGATAAGTTTATATCGTCTCATCTAAAACTAGAAATTCGTATATACTTGAACATTGAAGAACACTGAGAGTACAATTTTTCTGACTTCCGAGAAATAGGTCTATCTCCACTAGGGAACACTTTTAAAAACAGACGTTAGTTACCTTTGATTAGACAATCTTATCAAAGCAGAAGGAATCTTTCGGATACCTATTTTTCTCATAAAATTTATATGCTTTTTCGCATTGACTACTACTGTTTAAAATCAAACTGTGGTCTCGATTTTAAACAGTATATTATTCAAGGTACAAGAACAGTTTTTTACCTTGACCTTGGTACTTTTCTTTTACTGCTAAATCAATGATATGTAAGAACCCGTTTTATAATCCAGCCGCTTAAAAATATATAGATGGATAGTATTTAAAAGAGTCATAACTTCTTCATTGCTAACATTTTCTACTCAACTTTTAGTAGTCGCTAATAATTTTTCACGAATAATATCAAAATTAGTGGTATCACAGCCTTCGAGGTTTATATTGATTATTACAATCACAAGTGAATGAAAGAAAAGGTAAGTTAGATGAGATCAGATAACTATAGAAAGACAAAGGAAGATATTCTCACCGAAGTGCCTGTCTGTTTATTTGATAAGGTTTTCTAATTGCAGCGTAATAACGGGAAATCTAAACACACAAAAAACGGAGTAGAATCAACTACTCCGAAAAAAGTCTAACTTTTTGTGGTCATTACATACTTTTGTTGATTTTAGTGTCTTTAAATTGATTTAGTATTGAACCATTAGTTTCAATAATTTTTTTATAGCAATAAAAGCTATCTTTTTTCTTACGTTCTAAAGTACCTAATCCTTGATTATCCTTATCTACATAAATAAATCCATATCTCTTTTTCATTTCACCTGTACCTGCACTAACTATATCAATAGGTCCCCACCAAGTATATCCTATAATATCACAGCCATCCTCAATAGCTTCTGATAATTGTATTAGATGTTGATTTAAGTAATCTATCCGAGCATTATCATGAATTTCTCCATTTTCTGATATTTCATCGATGCAGCCCAGACCATTTTCGACAATAAATAGTGGTACATTATAACGATCAGTTAATTCATTACATACATATCGCAGTCCAAGGGGATCAACCTCCCATCCCCATTCAGTTTGTGGCAAATAGGGATTTCCCCGTGTCCCAATACCACCAGTATCACCAATTATAGGCATCCCATCCTCATAAGTATTGGTTCGATAATAACTAAATGCCAACATTTTAGATGGATATTGAGAAATAATTTCTAATTCTTTAGTGGTAATATCTAAACTAAGCTTCTTTTCCTTAACAATTCTATTGAAATAAGCAGGATATTCCCCTCTAATCATCACATCTGCATAGAGTAAAGATCTTCTTCTAAGTTGATAACTACCGAATACATCTTCTGGTTTACACGTATATGGATAGACTCCACTTAAAGCTAACATAATCCCTATTTTTGCATCTGGAATGATTTCTTCACATAATTTATTTGCTATTGCATTTGCAACAAACATATTATGGCTTGCTTGATATATAATATTTAGTTCGTCATCTATACTTCCTCTTAATCTGATTGCTCCAGACGCATAGGGAATTCGATGAATGGTATTCATTTCATTAAAAGTAAGCCAGTACTTTACTTTGTTTTTATAGCGATTAAATATAACTCTACAATATTTTTCAAATAGAGGGATCATTTCCTTACTTTCCCAACCATTGAACTTATTTATTAAATGTAAAGGAGTTTCATAATGAGAAATTGTCACAACCGGGATGATTTCCCTTTCTAGCATTGCGTCAAATAATTTATCATAAAATTCTAACCCTTTTTCATTTGGCTCCTCTTCTTCGCCTGTAGGAAATATCCTTGTCCAAGCAATAGAAGTACGGAAACACTTTAATCCAAGCTCTTTCATCAAATCTAAATCTTCTTCGTATCTATGGTAAAAATCAATCGCTTCGTGACTAGGATAATATTTTTCTGGATCCATTTCAAAATCGACATTACTAAAGATACCGATTCCATTAGGTGCCACATCGACTATCGATGGTCCTTTACCATCAATATCCCAAGCCCCCTCAGCTTGGTTTGCAGCGATTGCTCCGCCCCATAAAAAGTCTTTAGTAAAATACATTATTTATTCTCTCCTTTTTTACTCAAGCTATTTCCTCAATAACTTGTTTATTTGAAACTAACACAAATGGTAAGTAGGTTAGAACTCCAATAACAATAATTATTAATTGTAGAATTACACCTGGTATTCCCCAGCCTAGAAATGCATTTATTACTATAGGTAAGCCAAATGGAACATCTACAATGTTTGGTGTTAGAAAGCCCAAATTAAAAGCTACCATAGTGATAATAGTTGATATTCCAGCATTAAATACGTATGGAATTGCAAATATAGGATTTAATACTAAAGGCAAGCCAAATGCTAAAGGTTCACTAATACTAAAAATAGCAGGTACAAATCCAAGTTTAGCGATTGATCTTTGATCCGCTCTTTTAGATGCTATTATTAACGCAATAGCTGCAGATAGAACTAACCCTGCACCCCCGATATTAATAAATGCTCTCCATGTGGACATGGTTATTGCATTTTCTGGAGTCATTCCAGATTCATAAGCAGTAATATTTGCTGCTAATGCAGCTGCCATAATTGGTGCTCTAAAAGGTGATATTACTAACCCACCATGAATACCCACTAACCAAAAGGCTTGAGAAAGTACTGCTACAGCAACAACGCCCCATGAAGTTTGGAAAAAACCTTCTAGCGGAGATTGTAAGACACGATAGATAAATTCATTGATATAATCCCCTGTTCCTAAGTAAAAAAGACGACCTAAAATTGTAACCGCAAAAAGCGTGATAAAAACAGGAATTAACGCATTAAAAGATTTTGAAATTGCCTGAGGTACAGAAGCTGGCATTTTAATTTTTAATCTTTCAACAGCGCTCAATTTACAGAACATCTCAACCACCACCAAAGTTAATATCATTCCAATAAATAACCCTGAAGCATTAGTCGTTCCTGCTGGTAGTCCTGCTGCCAAACTCTCAACACCATCGATAATATTGATAATTCCTTGAGGTACAACCGATACATAGGCACACAGTGCTACCAATGCGGACAGCAATTCATTCCCTTTATTGCGTCTAGCAAGTAACGTAGAAAGAATAAATACAATTCCTAATGTCATAATACTCATCGTAGCAAAATTGAGCGCCGAAAACGCTGGATCAATGGCATTCAAAAATGAGAATGGTGAAAATTGAGCTAATCCAGTTGTTTCACTGGAAAGCAATGATCTACCAAGTGTTGCAAATGATCCTACAATAATAAATGGCATGAAAGTGGAAAAGGCATCTTTAATTACTGCTAAATATTTATTATCATCCACTTTTTCTGCAATAAATCCAACTTTTTCTGAAAAGGTATCAAAAAAACTCATATTTTACTCTCCTTCTTTTATAAGCTCTTCTGCAAATTCCAATACTGCTGCTCCATTTCCTCTACCGTAATCCATTGGTCGAATTACTGCCACAGGAGCATTACCATCCACTATTTTCTTAACTTTCCTTAGAGTGTGTTGGATTTGAGGTCCTAGTAAAAGTACATCAAAATTGCCAATCTCTTTTTCAATCAAACTTTGATCAATAGCCCAAATTTTGTAATTCTTACCCTGTCTTTTTGCTTCATCTTCCATTTTTGCCACAATTATACTCGTAGACATTCCCGCTTGACACGCCAACATAATTCTCATATTGTTTCTCCTCCTTTGATTGCTTTAAAAAGTCTATAAATATGAATCAGTTCTTCTGCTAAATCTAATATAGTAATTGCCGACGAAAGATGGTCTTGTGCATGTACTAGAAGAATAGAAAATTCTGGTAGATTTCCATTAGCTTCCCCTTGTATCAAGGCAGTTTGCGAGTGGTGAGCTATTCTCAAGTCTTCTTTAGCTTCTTCCATCAATACTTCAGCTCGTTTAAAATCATATTCTCTTGCACATTCAATCGCCATCATTCCTTTAGATTTGGCGTTCCCTGCATTTAATATTAAATTAAAACTAATTTCTTGAGTACTTATCGTCATGATTCTGTTAAATTCCCTTCTACCTTTTTTAGGGTGTTTATGAAATGGAAATAATCCCTTTTTTTAATTACACTTTGAATATCTTTAGTACTGATAAGAAAACGACTGATAATCTTATAAAACAGCTGTAAATCTTTATCAACATTTTTTTCAATAGACATCAAACAAATAAATTGAACTTTCCTTTCTCCCCAAAGTATTGGTTTATTCAAAATGCAAATGGTTACAAAAGTAGTGTCAGTCATAGGTGTATCTGGATGGGGTAAGGCAACGAGATTACCAAACTCAGTAACTGCTTGACTCTCTCGATTTTTCACAGATTCCAGGAAATTAGCTGGTATATTCTTTGTCTCCCCTATTTTTTTCACAATATAATCTAATACTTCATCTTTAGAAGTAACTTCGACATTGGTTAAAAACAGTCTTTCATCAAAGTACTTCAACACAAAATCCAATTCATCTTGCTTAAAAAATTTTTTTGCGTCATCTAAATCTTCTCCCTCGAGAAAATATTTTATTTCTAAAATTGGAATAGGTACTTGCCTTTTTATTGGTACAGTAGTAAAAAGATAATCAAATTGCTTGAAGTCAATATTCTCCAATTGATACAAATCGCACGTCTCAATCTTATTTACATATTTTCCAAATTCAGCTTGACATCTATATGCGAGAAGCTTAGCTGTTCCTTTTCCACTTGAACAAACAATTAGTATATTCTTTTGATTATTATTGCTTTTTTTTCTTTCTAAAGCCAAGTTGAAATGAAGAGCAAAAAAACCAATTTCTTCATCTTCTACACTGATACAGAACTTTGATTCAAAAATAGTGCATGCTTGAACTGCAATCGTATAAGCTAAGGTAAAACGAGTTTTAATTTGCTTTAACATAGGATTTTTAACTGCTAAATTATAGTCAAGTCTCGTTTTGAGAGGTATAAGATGAAGAGCTAATGACATTCGTAGTTCTAAATCATTTTTAAGATCAATCCTAAAATACTCATTTACCGTATCTAGCATCGCTTTAACCATCTCATTTATTTCATCAGAAATAACTAAGTTACCCTCCAAGAGCTGTTCCTCTTCAATTACTCTTTTACCCGCAAGATGAATTGCAATATAATATACTTCTATTGGGTTGATGTTTGTTTTAAAAAGTGACTCTAAATTAATTAAAAGTTTCTTAGCTATTTCGATTTCAGTCCTATAAAGGTTCTGGATTTCCTCCATTCTTTTTTCGGAAATTATTATAGCCGCTTCTTTATATCCTGATCGTTTAATCATGAGATAGATGTGAGTTACTAAATTTTGGTAAGCCATGCCTGATAATTGAAACATATTTTCTTCAAGTGTTTTTACTAAAATCTCAGATATTTTTTTCAAGTCTCTTTGTTGGATTTCCATGGACTCTTCATCTTGAATCAGAGTGGAATTTACGTTATTTGCTATGCAAAGTCGCATATTGAACTCTGTTCCTATTAACCTCATTCCGTATTTCGGTTTGTTTTCTACTTGAACGTTATATTTTAATAGCTTTTTTCTTACTACCTTTAAATCTTCTGTAACGATTGTTCGACTAACAAAAAGCTGCTGAGCTAAATATTCAATTTTCGTATACTCATTCTCTGACAACAAAAGATAGTCAAGAATGTACTGTATTCTTTCTTCTTTAGAGTTCGGAAACAAACTTCTTTTAGACTTCATATTTTTTATGAATCGAGAAAAAAGCTTATCATCAAAAACTCGAATTTTATAACCTGACCCAGCTTTTGCTTCTATCTCACCACCATTTTGATTAATAATATTCGAGAGTTCCTTAATTCGTTTTCTAATTGTTCTACTAGATACCTCGCATGATTCTGCAAGACATTGACTAGTCGAATAATTATCCCGGGGCAACAAATTAACTAATTGGAGAATTTGTTCCTCATTCAATTCCCTCAACTCCTTAACTATATATTAACTTTTTTTAAACCACTTACAACGAACTCTTTTTCCATAACCAATGTGGAAATATACCGGTTGAACAATAAACGCTAGAAAAAAAGTCCCAGCAAGGTACTAAAGCTTTAAATCCATTAAATTCAATGTTAGATTGAATATTGTCGCCAATTAATGCTCAAAACACACTGATTACAGTGCATAATAAGGAATTGATTAGATTTGTCAAATTGAGAATATATAATCACTCATTAGTCTGACAAATACACTGTACTCTGTACACAAACGAAAATATCAATTAAAGAACAAATTTAATATTCATTTGTTTAGAGGTAAGTTTAAGTACCCTTACAGAAGAATCAAATTCTTTCGTAAGCAGCTTTTATATTCTTTGAAACGATCAAACTTCTATACTGTTATAGAAACAATAAAAGTCAACATCTCTTCTTTTCAGGGATATGCCGTGCTGTAATCACTTCTTCCCTAGTTGTTGTTCCTGACAATTTGAAAAACAAAGAAATCAATAAAAAAGCATTGGCTTTTGAATTCCAATGCTTTTAAACAAATATATAAACAATTTATAACCCAGCCCGTTTAGCTAATTCAGGGGTATAGCGATTGCCAACAATTTGAATCCCATCTGTTGCTGCGTTAATCTCTTTTAACTCTTGTTTTGAAAACAGTATTTCGGCTGCTCCAATATTTTCTTTGATTCTGGAAAATTTTGTCGTACCAGGAATCGGAACGATCCATGGCTTTTGAGCTAGAAGCCATGCCAACGCAATTTGAGCTGGTGTAGCATTTTTTTCTTCAGCAATTTTTCTGATTATTTCGATCAATTTCATATTGGCTTCCATTGCTTCTTTTTGAAAACGAGGTAAGGAGTTACGGCCATCGCCTTCGCTAAAAGAGGTTTCTTTATTAATTGTTCCAGTTAAAAAACCTTTTCCCAATGGACTAAACGGAACAAAACCGATACCTAATTCTTCCAATGTCGGAATCAATTCCTTTTCTGGCTCTCTAGTCCATAAAGAATATTCACTTTCAACTGCTGCTAACGGTTCAATAGCATGCGCTTTACGGATCGTTTGAACACTAGCTTCAGACAAGCCCCAGTTTTTGATTTTTCCTTCTTTTTTCAGTTTTTGCATCGTTAGAGCTACCTCTTCAATTGGAACATTCGGATCGACTCGATGAAGGTAATATAAATCAATGGCATCTACACTCAACCTCTTCAATGAACCTTCTACTGATTTAAGGATCTCTTCTGGACGTCCATCCACGACTTGTTTTCCATCATTCATCTTGATTCCGCATTTGGTGGCAATAGTGACCTTATCCCTATACGGTGCCAATGCTTCTCCTAACAATTCTTCATTTGCAAAAGGACCGTAGACCTCCGCTGTATCAAAAAAGTATTCTCCCATTTCAACAGCTTCTTGCAAAACTTTAACCATTTCTTTTTTGTCAGGTGCAGGGCCATAAGCAAAACTCATGCCCATTGTACCTAATCCGATTTCTGATACGCTTAAATTGCTATTTCCTAGCTTTCTTTTTTTCATTTAGAAAATACACCTCCAACGAATTAGTTATTCTATAAAATATAAAGCTAGCTTGGTAACATAGACTTTGCTAAAGTGACCAACTAAATTAGTTAACCATTCTAGTCACACTAAAAATTATACCGTCTTTAATAGAAGGAAGGTTTTGGTAATTCTTCAGTACCAGGTTCATACACGCCTAGGCTCGCACCAAGATAGCGACTATCTTCAGAAAGCAATAAGTCTGCAATCAATCTAGCCACAGCTTCGCGAGTTACTTGCGCACCTACAAAAGGTTCGCCTTTAGAAGTCAATGCGTATTTTTCATTATCTGGTTGATTATATAACCAAGTCAGTCTCAACAACGTATAATCAAGTCCAGAATCTTCTACAACCTTTGCAGAATCTTTTTGTGCTTGCATTCTTGGATTTGAACCAATCATGCGTTCATTCCATTTTCCAAATTCGCCTACAACTTCATCATAGATCCCTAAAATAGCTGCACCAATCAACCGTTGTACTCCGTGTGCTTTCATTGCTTCCACAACATTTTCAACAGCTTTGGTATTTCCCATATCATTTAGATAAACCGCATCAACATTTTTCATCGCTTCACTCAACAGATCCGTATCTAAAAAATCCCCTTCTATAATCTCTTCACGGTTACTATCGCTCACGATGATTCGTTGCTTGCCATTTCGCGCATAAAGAACGACGTCATGGTCTGTTTCTTTTAATAATATGTCGGTTAACTTCTCTGCGATTTGTCCAGCAGCTCCTAAAATAAGAAATTTCATTTATTTTGCCTCTTTTCTTACAGCTTTTGTTGTTTTATTCCGTTTTTTCTATATTGTCATTGTCTATGTGCAATTTTTCCTTCTCAAATTCAGCCATATGCGTATAAAAGCTGTCTACCTTATATTGCAAATAGCCTCTAGCTTCTTCTAAATCTTTGATATGCTGATTGATCTCTTCCAATTGATCTGTTAAGATTTGTTTTCTTGTTTCTAAGGTTTTTCCACCTTGTTGTGATAACTTACCATAGTCCACTAGTCCTTCAATTGTCACACCTGCTTTACGAAGAACTTTTGCAAAATAGACCCAGTTCAAGTCTTTTTCCGAAAAGTCTCTATATCCCTTCTCGTCTCTATTCACCGGTGGAATGACTCCAATTCGTTCATAGTATCTGAGCGTATCTGTTGAGATACCATATTTTTCACTTACTTCTTTAATATTCATATTTTTTCACTCTCTTATGGTAACTATTTTTTGATACATACTTAATCTGTATTTCTAGACATACCGGCAAGCCGTTCAATTGCTGCAGCGTCACGGTGATCAAAGAAACTAGATTTATTTTCATCCAATGTAGTGATTTCCTGCATATCTTCAGCCGTCAATTCGAAATCAAAAATAGCAAAATTCTGTTGCATACGTTCGACATTGGCTGATTTGGGAATAGCTACGATTCCACGTTGAATATTCCAACGTAAGATGACTTGCGCAATTGATTTGTTGTACTTGTCCCCAATTTTTTGCAGTCTGTCATTATGGAACAGTTCATTCTTCCCTTCTGCAAATGGTGCCCAGCCTTCTACCTGCACACCTTTATCTTTCATCACTTGGATATCTTCTTCACGTTGGAAGAAAGGATTGATTTCAACTTGATTGACTGCTGGTGTTACTTCGTTGAAAGCAATCAAATCTAATAAGCGATCTGGATAAAAATTCGCCAACCCTATTGCACGGATCTTTCCTTCTTTATACAGTTCTTCCATAGCTCTCCATGAACCATAGACGTCATTTAACGGTTGATGGATCAAATAAAGGTCTAAATAATCTAATTCCAATTTGTCTAAAGAGCGCTGAAACGCTGCTTTTGTGCCTTCATATGTTGCATCACTGATCCATAATTTGGTTGTAATAAATAATTCTTCACGTGGCACTCCACTTCGCTTAATGGCTCTTCCGACTGCTTCTTCATTTCCATAAGAGGCTGCTGTATCAATTAATCGGTAACCATGTTGGATGGCTTGATAAACAATCTCTTCGCATTCTTCTAAATCCGTAATTTGAAATACACCAAATCCTAAACGGGGCATTTTCACTCCATTATTCAACGTTGCATAATCCATAATATACTCCTCTTTTCTTTTACTTTTTATAGGTGGATAAATACAGATAAACAAAACTAATTTGCTAACCAGTCTGCGACTTCATCCTGCGAAGAAATCACATCTTTGTCTTCAACCGAAAAGCTTTCTTCTATCGTACTATTTGGCAACAACTCTTGTATTCTTTCGATAGTATTCCCTTCACCGTAACCTGCATTTGATGAGAAGGGATAAATAACTTTATCATCAAGCATCTCTCCATAGCTTTCTAAGAAGCTGACGATTGGGTTTGACAATGTCATAGCCCAAGTTTGATAACCTAAATAGATACGATCATATTGGTTCAAATCAGGCATTTCTGTATTAATTTCCGGAAATTCTCCATCTTCTCTTTCTTGGTTCGCGCGGTCAACTGTTTCCTCGTAATTTTCAGGATAAGGGTTTGTAATCGTCAATTCTAATACATCAGCGTCTGTCTGTCCTTGGATCATCTTCACTAAATTCTCGGTGTTTCCACTTCTTGAAAAGTAGATAATAAGCGCATCGGCATCTTCCGTTAAAATCCTCATTGGTGCTTCATTACTATTCGTATCCTGACCATCTGACTTTGCCCCTCTACCATATTCATTAGTGCCAATGATTTCAGTCATCGATGAAGATTGTGCGGATGACTCTGAACGGCTTTCCTCATTATTGCTTTCACGATTCATACTGTTCTCATCTCCATTTCCTGTACACCCTGCAAGTAAAAATAAACTAGTAAACGTAGCGGCAATTATTTTTTTCAATCTCATCCCTTCTTTCATTATTGAATTTGTTTCGTTGGACGGATAATGATTTCATTCCAAGTGGTATCTTCCGGCACCTCAACTACTTGCTGGATAGCCGCAGCGACTCGATTTACTGGAATACCAAAATTATCATAAAATTGTTCATAGTTTTTCTTCAAGACTGGATCCGTCACAGAAGATAATAATTCGGTATTGATAGCTCCAGGAGAAATAATCGTGACACGAATATTCGATTCATCTTGCGCAACTTCTTCTCTTAATGATTCACTAATTGCACGAACAGCCCATTTAGTTGCTGAGTAGACAGCTCCTCCTGCATGAGCATAATGTCCCGCAACAGATGAAATGTTGATAATATGTCCTGATTTTTGTTCATTCATATAAGGAAGTGCTGCACCAATACCATAAAGCGTTCCTTTGATATTGATATCAATCATATTGTCCCAATCTTGAATACGCTTATCTTTCAATGGTGAATGAGGCATAATTCCTGCACTATTGACTAAAATATCAACTTTACCAAAAGTATCGACAGCTAGTTGAATCAAATCTTCTACTTCTTGACCATTCGTTACGTCGGTCACTCGATACAGCGCTTCACCGCCACTAGACTTAATTTCTTCAGTGATTTCTTTTAATTTTTCTTCTCGTCTTGCGCCTAAAATGACTTTTATTCCATGTGTGGCTAATAATTTTGCGGTTGCTTCACCAATTCCACTTGAGGCCCCAGTGATTACTGCCACTTTATTTTCTGTCATGATTATTCCTCCTTCGTTGTTATAAATACAGCATACACCTTGTAGTTGACTCCAACGCAACTAAAAAGATTGTTTTTAACTAATTTTATTAAGTCTAATTTACTTGGAAGGACATAGCTATTTCTATTTATTCTTCTTTTTCACAACAATAGAAGTTAATATCCTTATAGAACTTTACTGTGATTTGGGTATTGACGAGTCTATTAATAACTCAGATGTAACCATTTCTGTTATAATCAAAAATATTGAAAAAATCAAAATCTTATTCTAAAAAATCTTCCTTTGTACGAGCCTTTCAATGCTCAGTACAGAGAAAGATTTTTCATTTATTGCAACTATTGTTTAATCACTACTGAATAGTACGCGCTTTCGTAGTTCCATTATCCATACAAATGGAAGCATCAATAATTAGTACCATGCTAGATCCTTTTAGTGCCACAGATTGACCAGATTCTTTTTTATTTCTTTTCCGAAGAAAATCATGAAGTAGTGTGCTCTTCCTCAGTATCTTGCTGGGAAATTGCTTTCACGCGTTCTTCAATTTGTTTAGCCGCTCCATTTTCTTCTACTATTTTGTGATGTTTAAAGATTCGTGCGACATGTGTGTCCACTATATACTCTTCAGCCCTTTGAATTAAAAATGTGTCTCATCAATTTCCATTTGTTCAAGAGAGGTATTAATTTTCTTCATATCTTCCTGAGATAAAGAAATTTCCATAGTACCGAGATTTTCTTCTAGACGATGAAGTTTAGTTGTACCAGGAATCGGAACAATATAATCACGCTGTGCAAGTTCCCAAGCCAAAACAATTTGCGCTGATGTGGCTTGCTTTTCTTCTGCAATTTCTGCCAGCAGATCCAGCACAGCCTGGTTTTTTTCCATTACTTCTGGTTTAAACCGCCCCATAAAGCTCCGGAAATCTCCTTCTTCATACTTCATATTTTTAGAATACTTACCGCTTAAAAACCCGTTGCCCAATGGGCTGTAGGCAACAAATCCAATCCCTAGTTCTTCACAGATAGAGAACAATTTTTTCTCAGGTTCTCTCCAAACCATTGAGTATTGGTTTTCTATAGCCGCTAATGGACAAACAGCATGTGCTCGACGCAAGTAATCAATGGGCGCATTAGAAAGCCCCCAATGCAAGATCTTCCCTTCTTTTATTAAATCTTCCATAACTTGCGCAACTGCTTCTGGTTCTACATTAGGATCAACTCGATGTTGATAATACAAATCAATATAATCCACATCTAGACGCTTCAAAGACCCTTCTACTTGTTCCCTAATAGATGATGGCTGACTGTCTAAAATATTTTGCGGAGCTCCATCAATAACTTCTTGACCGGTAATTCCAAACTTAGTAGCAATCACCGCTTTATCTCGAATTCCTTTTACGGCTTGTCCAAGTACGATTTCATTGCCTTCACCGTAAACGACTGCAGTATCAAAAAAGTTACCGCCTAAATCAATTGATTTACGAATCAGATCAATCATTTGTTTTCGATCAGCTGGCTTGCCATAAGCATGATCCATCCCCATCAATCCTAACCCGATGGACGAAACTTCCAGTCCGTTTCCTAAAATTCTTTTTCTCACTTTTTTTCCTCCTGACTTTCCTCTTAGCAGTATGGGTAAAAAGCTTTTACTTTCCTGCTCCAGTTAAGGATTTAACTATTTCTGGATCATAATGAGAGAAAAATAAGCTTTCTTTTTGGTTTAATGTCAAAATCATTTCCATATTTTTCACCAATGATTTTCAATGTTTCATTAGTAAAGAAATCATTTTTACCTTCAGCAAATGGCCCCCATGACTCAATTTGCGTATTGTACTCTTGCATGATTTTTTGTGCTTCTACTTATTGATTAAACTCATGTGTTTCCAATTGGTTCACCATTGGCATGATTTCACTAAACTCAGCAATAACGATAAAACGATCTGGATAGAAATTGCTCACTACGATAGCACGTATTTTACTGACTTTATCATATTCTTCCATCGTTCAGTAAGTACCAGAATAATTATTAAAGGGCTGATGGATCAACAATCAATCAAGATAGTTCGTTTGCAATAAGCGCAGCGATTTCTCAATAGACTGTTTTGCCTTTTCGTAGCCGGTATCTGAAATCCATACTTTTGTGGTGATAAAGAATTCTTCGCAAGGAATACTGCTCTTTTTCACAGCATTTCCTACTGCGGATTCATTTCCATAAGCTTGTGCAGTGTCAATTGAACGATAACCTGCTTCTATCGCTTCACTTACGACACGTTTGCATTCTTCTAAATCATTTATTTGATAAATCCCACAATCTAAAATCGGCATTTCTACTCCATTCGATAATGTGACTGTCTCTACCCTCAATACTCCCTATTCGTTTAAATACTTTTACATGGCTTGCTTTGTTGGTCGAATAACAATTTCATTCCAAGCCGCATCTTCTGGTAAATCAACCGCTTGTTTGATTGTTAAAGCTACTCGATCAGCAGAGATGCCATAATTTTGATAGAAATCTTCAAAATTACTTTGGAACTCTTTGTCTGTAACTGATTCTAGTAATTCGGTATTGATAGCACCTGGTGAAATAACAGTCACTCGGATATTGGAGCCATCTTGTGCAACTTCTTCGCGTAACGACTCGCTGATGGCGCGAACAGCCCATTTAGTTGCTGAATATACGGCACTTCCGACATGTGCCATATGTCCTGCAATAGAAGAAACATTGATGAATTGTCCAGATTTTTGTTTCTCCATATATGGAAGAGCTGCTCCAATACCATACAACGTTCCTTTGATATTGATATCGATCATGGCATCCCAGTCTTCGATTTTCTTTTGTTTTAATAAGGATTGTGGCATGATCCCGGCATTGTTCAACCAAACATCGACGCGTCCGAATTTATCCATGGCCAACTTCGCTAAATCTTCCACTTGATCTATTTTAGTCACATCCATTACTGCATAGACAGCTTCACCGCCAAGTTTTTCTACCTCTTGAACTAGATCTTTTAATAAATTTTCACGACGAGCTCCTAAAACTAATTTCGCTCCGTCTTTTGCCATAATTTGAGCAGTTGCTTTCCCAATACCACTTGATGCTCCTGTAATCACGATAACTTTTGACATTTATTTTTCCTTCTTTCTTCAAACTAGTTTAATCTTCATTAAAGATTTCTTTTGCTAACGTAAATGCGGACCAAGCTTTTGGCCAACCTGTATAAAAAGCTAAATGGGTGATCAATTCTACCATTTCAGTTTTTGTTACCCCGTTTTGTTTCGCCATTTTCAAATGTGCTTCTAATTGAGGCGCCCCTTGAGTCATTAGACTTGCGCAAGTAATCATACTGCGGTCATGCGGAGATAATTCAGACTCTCTAGACCATACTTCTCCAAATAAAACATCATCATTTAATTCCGCAAATTGAGGAGCAAATTCTCCTAAATTGTCGCGACCTGCTGTTTGTTTTGCCATCGTTTTTCCCTCTTTCGCTATTATTTTTCTGCTAGTTTTGAATAAATTTCATCAGAAACAGGTTCTAACCATTCTGGTGTACCAGCTGTTATGGCAATATGTTCAAACCAGCTATCTTTTGTTGCTCCATGCCAGTGTTTTACACCATCATGCGTAACGATCACATCGCCAGATTTTAAGAATTGTGCTGGTTCTCCTTCTTCTTGATACCAGCCTTCGCCGCCAGTTACTAATAACAATTGGAAGCCGTCATGGTGAATATGCCAATTGTTTCGACATCCAGGTTCAAACGTCACATTTCCAACTCCAACATTCACTTCTGGATCAGAAATTAAATTATTCAAATAGCTCTGTCCTATAAAGTATTGTGCAAATGCCTCATTTTTTTCTCCTATTGGGAAAATCACACCTTTTTTTACTTCTTCATGTTTTGTCATTTTTACATTCCTCCGTTTTGTTGATAGTGAATCAACCAATTTTCTACGGCTTTATCTGCCCTATGAACTCTAGAGCCACGTACAGGCAAACCTTGCATGATTATTGAATTTGGACACAGCTCTTTTAATTCGAACATACTACTGCCAAATGCACTGCCTTCATGTGTACAAAATGGATAAATCGTTTTATCGGAAAGGTCATGGCTCTCCAGAAAATGAGCAACAACCATCGGAAAAGTACCACACCAATTTGGAAACCCCAGAAAAATCGTGTCATCTTCATCTATATTGACTTCAAGCTCCTTAAATAGCGGACGTAGTTGCTGCTGCTTTTCTTTTTCCGCCATTTGAACCAGTTGTTCGTATTTTTTTGGGTATTCTTCAATTGGAATAATCTCAATTAATTCCGCATGTATGTTGTTTTCAATTTTTTCTGCTAACACCTTTGTATTTCCAATTGAGAGAGTGGTAATTTTACCATTCACAAAGTTTTCATACTTTCTAGAAAAATAGACAATTTTTGACACTATTTTCACCTCAAAAAAACTGTAACTAAACTCATTTCGCTTACAAGTTTATGTTACAGCTGAATATATGTGCCGTCCAATACTTCTTAAACAGGGATGCATGCTTAAAGAGCATAGTTGAACTTTTCTATTAATTTATGGACTGTCGGTGAAAGAATAGTATTTTTCTTCCAAACTAAAACACAATTGGTTTTTATTTCTGGAACTAATGGTAAAAATTTTACATTCTCTGATTTTCTATGTGAAATAGCTCCTTCAATAGTCAACGCTGAGCCTACTCTATTTTCTACAAGAGAGAATACGTTAAAAATCAGATTGAACGTTCCTATAATATTTAATTCTTTTTCTTCTATTTCTGCCCATGAATAAAACATATTTTGAACCTCTAATCTAGCAGAACATAACAGTGGGATCCCGACAAGCTCTTCTACTGTTAGATCATTTTTGTTAGCTAAAAAAGACTTGTTTGATACAAGCAACCCCCATCTTTCTTGCCTTGGCAGAACAATTTTATCATATTTTTCTGTAGAAACTGGTTCAAGTAATAATGCAACATCTAATAATCCTTTGTCTAATTTTTCAATAATATCATCACTTGTTCCACTAACAATATTGAAACTTATTTGCGGATGGTCAGCAATCAGTTCTTCCAAAAACAGTGCTAAGGTGTCAGAATTATCTGCTTCTACACATCCAATCGAAATATGGCCGCTCAAAAGTCCTTGTTTTTTATTTAGAAATTCCTGTTCAGTTTTGTCGTTCAATAGCAGGATTTCTTCTGCTCGTTTCTTAAGGAACATACCCGTTTCTGTCAAAAACATTTTTTTGTTTTCTCGAATAAAAAGATCTGTTCCCAGCTTTTCTTCAAATTCTTTTAGCTGTCTGCTGAGTGTCGGTTGCGTAATATGTAACACTCGTGCAGCTTGGGAGATATTCTGTTCTGCCGCAATGGTTAAAAAATATCTTAACATCCTGATTTCCATTAATCATCCCTCCAAAAGTCAGTCAAATTTCTTCAAACTTTGTTCTATTTTTTGTTCTGTTTGTATGATCTGCTAATAACTGATTTCTTTCTGAAATCGTTTGTTCGCCTTTTTGAAATAGATTTGAATAGTTCACAAGCACTTCAATTGGCAAGCTGGCATTTCTCACTTGTCTGGCAAAAATAAGCCATCTTATTTCTTCTTCATCGAACATTCTGACACCATTTTTGTTTCTTTTTACAGCTGGAATCAAACCAATTTTTTCGTACTAAAGAATGGTATCAGGTGTTGCTCCGCTTTATTTGCTAGCTTCTCTTATATTCATTTTCTTTCTCCTTTAAAAATCACCTATTTAGTTAAAGGATGAAGTAAAAAGCAAAATAAAGCAACTGCTAAACTTGACCTAGAGTGCACTCCAAAGAATACAATAAAAATGTAGTCATTCAATTGAATTTACGATGAGGAAAATGCATGGAAAAAACATGGTTTATTACAGGCGTAAGTAGTGGGTTTGGTTATGAGCTAACGAAACAATTATTGGATAAAGGGAATACAGTTATCGGTACTGTCCGCAACAAAGAAAAAGCAACAGATTTTTTGTCATAATGAACTGTCAAAAATAACAATATGAAAACATCTATTTTGTTATTTAGTGCTGTTTATCAGAGAGTAATCCTTCTTGTTTTTGTGTCTTTTTTTCTATTTTTAAATTTTTTTTCAAAAGAATACAAATTTACCCCTATTCAGATTGGTACATAGTGCGAAAGGTGGTGTTTATATGAAATCTACACATTTTCATTTATCGGTAGAAAATAAGTTTGACTATATGTGTAAACGTGTCATGCAAGATGAAAAAAATACTTACTACAAACAATTATTAACTATTGCAAATCGAGAAGCTACATTTTCAGAGATTGGAAATTATATTGTCACTCAATTCTCAACAACAGATACTTACTCCACTGATTTTCTTTTCTTCAATATCCTTGGCTTTTCTATTGGAATTAAAAATGAATTATTAGTAGCTTCTATAGAAAAGTTATCAGAACAAAAAGCAGACTGAAATAAACAAAAATGCTTGTTCCAGTCTGCTCTTATCTAATATTTTCAATTAAGGATCATTGATTACTTAGATTTTCGCCATTTGTTGCAATGACTTTTTTATACCAATAGAATGATTTTTTTCGACTGCGGTCTAATGTCCCGTTGCCATCGTCGTCGCGATCTACATAGATAAAGCCATAACGTTTGCTCATTTCACCAGTCCCTGCACTGATCAAATCAATACAGCCCCAAGGTGTGTAACCAATCAACTCTACACCATCTTCAATCGCATGGTCCATCTCGACAATATGCTGTTTGAAATAGTCGATGCGATAATCATCATTGATCGATCCATCTGGTTCAACTTGGTCGAAAGCGCCCAAACCATTTTCAACTACCATCAACGGTACTTCATAGCGAGAATAGATTTGATTTAGCGTATAACGCAGACCTACTGGATCAACTTGCCAGCCCCAATCACTCGTTTCCAAATACTCATTTGAAACGCCACCAAACAAATTTCCACCAGTTTTATCGTCACGGTCTTCCAGATTATCAGCAATGCATGTGCTCATATAATAACTGAAGGTATAGTAATCCACCGTTCCAGCCTTCAGTAGCGCTTTGTCCTCATCGGTAATGTCTATTTGGATTCCATTGTTTTCAAAATAGCGTTTCATGTAATAAGGATAGGCACCTTTTACTTGGACATCTCCGCAAAAATAATTCAGGCGATCGTTCATTTGCTGCGTTTTTAAGACATCTGCTGGACGACAAGTTTTCGGATACATTGTAATATAAGCCAACATGCAGCCAATTTTGAAATCCGGATTGATCGCATGTCCTGCAATGACCGCTTTAGCAGATGCTACAAAAACATTGTGTAATGCTTGATACTGTTCTGTTTCTGTATATTCACGATTGAACAATCCATTGATTCGTTTGCCATGCTCCAGAGTACCAAAATTTATTTCATTAAATGTCAACCAGTATTTGACTTTGTCTTTGTAACGTTCAAAGAGCGTTGTTGCATAGCGTTCGTAAAAGTCAATCGTCCGTTTATCTAAGAAACCATCGTATTTTTTCCCCAATTGAAAAGGTAATTCAAAATGCGAAATCGTTACTAAAGGCTCTATGCCATGCCTGTGCAATTCATCAAACAAATCATCGTAAAACTGCAAACCCGCTTCATTTGGTGTCGCTTCATCGCCGTTCGGGAAAATGCGTGTCCAGGCAATTGACAAACGATACACCTTGAAGCCCATTTCTGCAAACAAAGCAATGTCCTCTTTGTACCTATGGTAATGATCAATAGCCGTATGACTCGGATAATAATAATTATCCTGGTCAATTTCTAAATCGAAGGAACGACGAGTCCCAGCTGTACGGCTGCCAGCACGGTTGTGGTCACTGATCGAATCTCCTTTACTATCAGTATTCCATGCCCCTTCGCACTGGTTAGCTGCCGTCGCACCACCCCATAAAAAATTCTTTGGAAAGCTCATAAATGTTTCACTCCTTCATGCTCGATTAATTTGCCACAATAGCTGTCGTCAACAGCGCCCCTTGTTGCACGTTGAGTGCATCCGTCGCAATGATGTCCGCATAGTCCGGCGTATTCGTAATGATAATCGGCACTTGTGTACTATAGCCTTCATTCTCAATAGCTTCAATATCAAAGCGAATCAGTACATCGCCTTTTTTGACCGTGTCTCCTTGTTTAACAAGTGCTTCAAAGTACTTGCCCTCCAATTGGACAGTATCGATACCAATATGAATCAACAGCTCCATGCCATCGTTTGAGATTAAACCCAGTGCATGGTTCGTTGGGAATAAGGTCATCACTGTTCCGTCAAATGGCGCAACAACTTCCCCTACCGTTGGCTCGATAACCACTCCTCTACCCATGACTCCTTCAGCAAAAGCTGGATCTTTTGCTTCACTCAAAGGAAGTACTTTGCCTGCTAATGGTGCAAGCACTTCCGTTTTGTCTAATTTTTTTTTATGTCCAACAAATGAATTTTTCGCTTCATCTTTACTCATTGCTGTTGGTGCATCATCTTCAAAACCTAACAACCAAGCTAAACCAAAACCTGCAAATAGCGCTGCTGCATCCAAAATCATACTGTAGATAGCAAACTTCATATCCCCATCTGGTGAAATTGAACCAGTATAACGGAAAATACCCAGTCCTCCCATTTGATACGCTTGAATCCCCAAAGCCATCGTAATGGCACCAGTTATAGATCCGACTACACAAGAGACCCAAAATGGTCGTTTTTTCGGTAAAGTAATCCCATAAATCGCTGGTTCAGTTACTCCAAAAATTCCTGAAATAAATGCTGGGATAGATAATTCTTTCAGCTTTAAATTTTTAGTTTTTAACATCACTGCTAAAACTGCTCCTGTTTGGGCGAAAGAAACACTCCCACTTGGAGACAATAATGCTGTAGGTTGGCCTTGAGATAAGGCGATAATCACAAATGGGATCAACGCCCAGTGCATGCCAAACATCACCAGAATTTGCCAAGCAAAACCTAAAACTGCTCCATAAATAATCGGGCTAAATGTTTGAATGCTAATCAAACCACTCCCTAGTACATCTGAAGCGACATTCATTACGGGACCAATTACAAGAAAAGTTAGCGGTATAGTAATCAATGCCACAAAGAAAGGAACTAAGAACAGCTTCACTACATCTGGAAGAATTTTTCTTAATTGTTTTTCAATAAATGCCGCAAAAGCAGTAGAGGCGATGATCGGCATTACTGTAGAACCGTAACCGGCTGTCGGTACTGAGAATGGAATACCGAAGAAGTCCAAACCACCCGATTCCGCAAATTGACCAGCAATAGAGCCATCAATAAAACCTGTGTAAACCAAGCTTGAAGCAATCATCATCCCCACAAATGGTGAGCCGCCGAATTTATTCATGGCTGTATAACCAATAAAGATAGGTAGCAATAAGAATAGCCCATCCCCCATCGCATTTAAGACTGCATACGTAGAGGTTGCTGCGAATTCAGCTCCAAGTGCAAAAGAAAGAACGGCTGCAACACCTTTCAGCATACCGGCAGCAGACAGAGGTGCTAAAATCGGTTGGAAGATGTTTGAAATAATATCTACAAATTGATTGAATAAGTTCCCTTTTGGTCCGGAATCTGTTTCTGGCTCCAATACACCTAAAACAGCATCTACCTCTTTTTTAACATCTGGCACATGATTTCCGATAACAACCTGATATTGTCCGCCAGACTGCATGACCGTTACAACACCATCCATATTTTTTAATACTTCTGTATTTGCCTTGCTTTCGTCTTTTAATTTGAAACGCAAGCGTGTGATACAATTGGTAAGCGAGTTGACATTTTCTTTACCGCCAATTTCTCGTACAATATTTTCTGCTAATTTTTCATATTTACCCATCGTTTTTTCCTCCAAAATTAATTTTATTTTGTTTAATCTAGAGGTTTCGCCAACTGAATGTCACGATCCAAGCCTTTCCACAGGATAATCTCTCCTCTGCTCCTTTCATTTTTTATAGTATAGTAAGAGTCTTGCTCTTATTTCGTTTTTTCAATGATGCGCGCGATGTGTATCGTAATATACACTTGCTCATCTTTAGATGCCTCGTAGTTCCAACGACTGTCCAATAATTCCACGACTTTTTTAGTTGCTTCGAATGCTTCTGGATATTTCTTATTAATCAGTATAAACAGCTCATTTTCCACTACATTTTCTTCTATTTCAGCGACCTGCGCATTTAGTACTCTCTCAGAAAAATAACGCAAATGTGTAATCCTGAATCATTCATAGATTTTTATACAGGGACATTTTTATCAAAAAATTAGGCGAAGCTGAAATGTTTCTTTCTTTTTTACAAATCGATTAGATTCCTTCCTAACGGAAGAAAAGAAAAGTTCATTT
>NZ_JBSMVT010000022.1:0-50030 GCF_053760925.1 Enterococcus olivae | reverse complement strand
ATTTCTAATGGAAAAAATTTTTCCATTAGAAATAACTAGGCAAACCGAACGCAAGTGAGGTACTAATAACAAAATTTAAGTGAAGTCAGCTGCTTTTTTATTCAACCTCAAAAAATTTGACACATACAGTAGGGAGAATGTTTTTCCTTCTCTTAAGCAATTATGGTATACTAAACGAAAATATTGCAGAGGAGCACAAACTCTTGAAAGAATTTGTTAAAAATTGGGGTCTGTTTATTTTTTTTGTATTACTATTTTTAAGCTTGCGTCTGTTCATCGTGACACCTGTTTCAGTTAAAGGACACTCGATGGATCCAACCTTGGACAATGGACAAAAACTGATCACTCTGAAAATGTTTACAGTCGAGCGCTTTGATATCATTACGACACAGGAACCAGATGATCTGGATAAATTAGCTGTCAAACGAGTGATTGGCATGCCGGGAGATACGGTTGAAATGAGCAATGATGTCCTGACGATCAATGGCGAGGTCGTTGAAGAACCGTATTTGGCAGACTACCAACAAAAATTTGCAGAGGACAGGCTTCAATCGGAGTATGCTTATGACGAAGGAAACCAAGCGACTGCAATGTTGGCACAGACCTTTACAGAGGACTTCTATAGTGAAGTGCCAGAGGGAAGCTACTTTGTTTTGGGAGACAACCGTCTGATCTCCAAAGACAGTCGCAGATTCGGCTTTGTGGAGGAATCGATGATCAAAGGGAAGGCGTTTCTTCGATACTGGCCCCTCAATGAGATCTCGCTGATCGAATAGCCCAAAGAAGCATTTTTATTGACACTGTTTTTTGGATACGATAAAGTACAGGAAATTGGAATATTATCCGCAGAAGAGAAGAGTAGTCTTGGAAGACTTTTTTAGAGAAATCCTGTCCGGTGAAAAGGATCAAGTGTGAGAAGATGAAGATGGTCTCTGAGGAAAATTGCCGATAGGTAGGCAATTTCGACTGGTTCAATCGTTAACTTGAACACCAATTTGTCAAAAAGTTGGGTAAAGGGAAGCGAGACTTCCGAAAAAAGGTGGTACCACGGTAATTCGTCCTTTTATCTGCATCGTCGTGCGGATAAAAGGACTTTTTTGTTTTTTAGGGGAAAACAAAGCATTAAGACAATAAAGGAGAATGACAATGAAAAAAGGATGGAAAACAGTAGTATCAGGGATTTTAACGGTAGGTGCGCTGGCGCTATTGGGTGCTTGCGGTTCAGGAAATACAGCTGACAGTGGAAGTGCTTCGGGCGATGAGCCAAGAGTTGTAAAGCTAGGGGTTGTTGGCGAAAGTAATGAAGCTTGGGAACACGTACAAAAAGAGCTGAAGGAAAATGAGAATATCGATTTAGAGATCGTGAAATTCACCGATTATCGTGCACCGATCACTTCTTTGGAAGATGGTTCGATCGATATGCACTCTACCTTGACAGAGATCTTTATGGATAATGTCAATGAAGAAGGCGGCTTCTCAAACACAACGATCGCTTATACATCATTGAATCCTTTAGGTATTTTTTCAAATAAAATCGGGGATATTTCTGAGCTAGAGGATGGCGCAACTGTAGCGATCCCGAACGATGTGTCTAATGAAAGTCGTGCCTTATTGCTGTTGCAAACAGCGGGTCTGATCGAGTTGGATGAAGCAGCTGGCTTGATGCCCTCAGTAAATGATGTGACTGCGAATCCCAAAAATCTACAATTCGAAATCTTAGATGCCAATCAAACGATTCGTGCCTTGGATGACGTGGATATTGCATGTGTGAATAATAACGTTGCTGTAGATGCTGGTTATATCCCTACGGAAACAGCGATTTATCTAGAACCTGTTGCAGAATCTTCACAGCCTTACTACAATGTAATCGCTGTGCGAGAAGATGAAAAGGATGAAGAAATTTATCAAACGATCGTTGACTACTATCAAACAGACGAAGTCAAAGAGATCATTGCTGAAGTAACTAAAGGATCAAGCGTACCAGTATGGTAAGGAGCAAATAAATGACGACAGAAAGACTGACTCTGGTTCAAGGGAAGAATAAAATCGAATTGCCAGCAGCGCAGGGAAATTGGGTCTTAGCCAAAGAACAAGGCTATTCACCAGTCCAAATGTTAGTAAGTGCTGTCGCTGCATGTGGCGGTTATGTCTATGAATCTGTTTTAGAAAATTCAAAGGTTCCCTTTTCTTTGAAAAAAATCGAGGTTCATTATACAAGAGACGATGAACGTCGCGCCCGTCCGATCCAGTCGATCCAGATTTGCTTTCATGCAGAAATAGCCGAGACGTATCAAAGCAAAGCGATTCGTTGTTTGAAGCTGGTGTCACCGAATTGTCCAGTGATCCAGTCGATCGATCCAGCGATTCAAGTCACGGAAACTGTCGAATTTATTTGAATGACAACTAGATTCATTTGATTAAAATACAAAGACTCCAGAAAACGCGTTTCCTAAACAAGGAAGCGCGTTTTTCCTATCTGTTGGGAGCGTGGGCTTTCACAACTTACGCCAGCTTTTTTTGTACTCACTGTTTGAATTCGGTATAATAGAGCATGGATAGGAGTCGTTGTATGAATAGAATAACTGCATTGTTAGAAGAAAAATTTGGCTATCGGACCTTTCGAAAAGGGCAAGAGGAAATCATCCGAGCTATTTTAAATAAAGAAGACGTATTGGGGATCATGCCGACCGGTGGCGGGAAATCGATCTGCTACCAGCTGCCTGCATTGGTTCTGGAAGGCTTGACGCTCGTAGTATCACCGTTGATCTCTTTGATGAAAGATCAGGTCGACAGTTTGAATGAAATGGGCATCCCGGCTACTTACATCAATAGTACGCTACAATTCCCAGAGATCCAACAACGTTTGGGGATGGCTGCCCGAGGAGAAGTCAAGCTGCTTTATGTGGCACCAGAGCGCTTGGAAACAGCGGACTTTCTCGAGCTATTGCGTCATGTCTCGATCGATTTGATTGCTGTCGATGAAGCCCATTGTATTTCACAATGGGGCCATGATTTTCGTCCCAGCTATTTAAAGCTAGCAGAGACGATTCGTTCCTTTGCTGAACGTCCAGTGATCGTGGCCTTGACCGCGACCGCCACACCAGAAGTAGCCGAAGATATTTGCCAATTATTGTCGATCGCGCCTGAAAATCAGGTGAAGACCGGCTTTGCCCGCGAAAATCTGGCTTTCCAAGTCGTGAAAGAACAAAAAGATGTTTATTTGCTGGAATATCTAAAAATGAATCAAGGTCAGTCTGGAATCATTTATGCCAGCACTCGTAAGGAAGCCGAACGAATCCATCATCTGCTGAAGCATCATCAAATTTCAGCGGGAATCTATCATGGCGGCCTGCGGGAACAGGAACGCTCTAAAAATCAGGAGGACTTTCTGTTTGATCGGATCCAGGTGATGGTCGCAACCAATGCCTTTGGGATGGGGATCAACAAAAGCAATGTTCGTTTTGTGATCCACGCACAGATTCCCGGTAATTTAGAATCCTATTATCAGGAAGCGGGGCGAGCTGGTCGAGATGGACTGCCAAGTGAGGCGGTCTTGCTGTATGCGCCCAATGATTTACAAATCCAACAATTTTTTATCGAACAGTCTGAATCCACGATCGAATACCAACAGAACGAATATTTAAAGCTGCGAGAAATGAATCAGTATGCCCATACCCAAATGTGTTTGCAGAGCTATATCTTGCGTTACTTTGGAGAGCAAGGAAGCGACTGTGGCAAATGCAGCAATTGTCTGGATGACCGTGAATCTGTTGATGTTACCTTGGAGACTCAAAAAGTCTTGTCTTGTGTCAAGCGAATGGGCGAACGTTTTGGCAAGTCACTGGTGGGCAAAGTGTTGACAGGTTCCAAAGATCAAAAAATCACACAATGGCGCTTTGACCAGCTATCTACTTATGGGTTGATGAAGGATTGGACGCAAAAAGAAGTCACGCAGCTGATCGATTATCTGACGGCAGAGCATTATTTGCTTCCATCAGAAGGACAATATCCCCTATTGTCGCTTTCTTCAGAAGGTGTCGAGGTTTTGTTAGGAAAGAGAAAAGTCTTTCGCAAACAGGCAACTGTGAAACAGCTAGTGGTGGATGATGATCTGTTTGAAGAATTACGAGCACTTCGACTAGAACTGGCCCAAGAGCAGCAGCTACCACCGTATGTGATTTTCTCCGACAAGACCTTGCGAGAGCTGGCCGAAAAACAGCCCCAGACCTCATTGGAATTTTTACAGATCAAGGGTGTAGGACAAAACAAATTAGAAAAATACGGCGAACGTTTTTTAGCTCTTTTACAAAAAAGATGAAGCAATAACCTCTTCTCACTGATTGGAGAAGAGGCTCTCTTTCAAGGTTGCATCAGAACTTTCAATTCTTCGCCAGTCATCGCTAAACGAAAGGCTTCCTCCCAATCTTCCAATGGTAGCACAGCTGAAACGATAGGCAACAGATCCATTTTTGTTTCTAACAACCATTCGATCGCCAACTGCCATGAACTTGGTTTTTGTGTCCGCGAACCGATATAGCAAATTTCTTTATGGATCAGATGATCCATGTTGATCGCGTTCATTGTTGTAGCAAACAGTCCTTCTTGAATCAAAATCCCTTTTTTCTTGATGATTTTCATTGCTTGATGTACCGCATGGATGCTACCGGAACATTCAAAGACCTGATCAGCACCGATTCCATTTGTCCAGTCCTCAACAAAGGCTTCCACATCATCTTCCTGTACCACCAGAGTATGTGTAACACCCAATTCTTTTACCAACGCCAGTCTTTTTTTGTCCCGAGCTGTACCAATCAATAGAACTTCGATATCTAAAGAAACTAATACGGCAGAAAGTAATGCCCCGATTGGACCGGGTCCGAAGACAGCGATTTTTTCTGCTGAAGAGACCACGGTCTTTTCCTTCACTGCATGAATACAGCAAGCAAGCGGCTCCAACATTGCAGCAACTTTAGTGTTGATCTCTTTCGGAATAAGATGGCATCTGGCTTCTTTTACCAGAACAAACTCCGCAAAGCTTCCATCTACCTGTGTCCCCAAGCCTTTTCGATGAGAACAAAGATTGTATTCTTGCTGTTTACAATAGGTGCATTTTTCACAAGTTTCAAACGTCGTTTCACTAACAAGAATGTCTCCTTCTTTATATAATGAAGCATTTTCACCAGCCTCAACGACCTCTCCAACGAATTCGTGCCCAAGTGTCAAGGGGATTTGCTTGTTATATTCCCCTTTAAATCCATGGATGTCAGATCCACAGATCCCAGTATACAATACCTGCAATTTCAATTCATTTTTGGCGGGAATAATCTCTCCCACGTCAGTTAGAGCCATTTGGTTGTAGCCTTCCGCTAATTTACGTAAAGCCTTCATAGTTAAGTTCCTTTCTGTTGTATCAATTGATTTGATGTTATTTTTTTCTTGTATTAGAGGTGGTATTGAATTATAATAATTAGTTTAGCATGGCTGTTATTTTTCCACTATCACAATTTTGTTGGAAGCGATATCAAAATGATTGGTCTTGTGAAAAATCTGAATATAGCGATAATTAGAAATGTAGAGGTGGTTGCATTGAATAGAAGAATCAACAAAATTTTATTGGACATCCTTAGAGAAAAAAGTGAAACCTTGCAAAGGTATGCAGAACTTTTTAATGTTTCTGAACAAACGATTCGAAACGACATCAAAGAAATCAATTTTTATTTAGAGAAAAAGCATGCGACTAAATTAATCATTGATGACACTGGATTCCTAAGAATGTCAAAAGAAGTCGATTTGAAGTCAGTCTTGAAAGCGTATGCAACTTTTCAGAATTATCGATTGTCCCAAGATGAAAGACGCACGATTCTAGCTTTACTTTTAATCACAAGCAGCGAATACATCACTACTTATTATCTTTCAGAATACGTTTTAGTTAGTCGAAACACATTAGTCAGTGACATTGAAGAAAGGTTGCGGCAGAAGTCATCAGTGGTAAGAACGTGGCCAAAGACTACCGGGGGATCCCAGCGATCTGTTTCACAGATCCCGAGATCGCCAGTGTGGGTCAAAACCTGGCGGAAGCCAAAGCCGCTGGCAAACAAGCCAAAACGGCGACTTTTCCTTTACAGGCCAATGGTCGTGCCTTGTCGTTAAATGCCACAGAAGGCTTTGTTCGTTTGGTCTTTGAAGAAGAGACCGAACTCCTTCTAGGCGGCCAGATCGTCGGTATAGGTGCCAGTGACCTGATCGCAGAAATCACCTTGGCGATCGAATTGTATTTGACCTTGGAGGACATTGCCTTGACGATCCACGGACATCCGACCTTATCGGAAACGATCATGGATGCGACCGAGATCGGTCTAGGATTACCAATCCATATGTAAAATCATAGACACTCAGAAAAATTTTTTCTGAGTGTCTATTTGTGTACGTGACAAAATTGTTCGTTTACTGTTTAAGAAAGCATGTCATAATTGAATGGTTGACTAACTAGAGAAGGAAGTGAATTTTATCAATCGAAATCAACTGAAACTAGCCATGATGTTTTTAATGGTCTTAGATCATATTCAGCCTTTTGTCTCACCAGAAGTAGCTGCGCTTTTTCATGTGCTAACAAGATGTGTGGGTGTTTTCTTTGCTTATATGTGTGTAGAGGGGATCCGTTATACAACAAATCAGGAGAAGTATCTAGCTCGACTATGGTTGGCGGGAGTAGGTATGCAACTAGGCAATGTCCTGTTGAATCGTTTTGTTTTTGCTGAAGCGTATCAAGTACATAACAATATTTTTCTGACATTAGCTATCGGGACTTCTATTTTGTATTTTATTCAGTATTTTAGTGAGACGGCGAGTTTGAGATCCAAGCTGTTGTATGGAACAGCGATTTTCTTTCTAGCTGTGATTGCCTTGTTGACAGAGGGAGGATTCATCCTAATTCCTTTCATGTTGATCTGTTATTTAGGAGTAGCTAACATCCGTCGGCGCAACGGGTGTCTGTTGCTGTTTTCACTTGTTTTGTTGTTGCTGAATTTTGTCAACTATGGAAATCTGTCGGATACCTTGCTGATGCTGATCTACAATTCAGATTTTTTATTGATCACGGTCGTGCCGATCTTAGCGGTGTATAATGGTGAAAAGGGAAGTAGTCGTCCAGCGGTGAAGTATCTGTTCTAATTCTTTTATCCGGTGCATTTATATGTGATTGCAGGTCTGGCAACGCTACTTTATAGTTGAGAAAGCAAAAAACCCGCAACGGATTTTCCGTTGCGGGTTTGATCGTTCTTATTGAGCTTCTTTAGCAGTTTCTACGATTGCTTGTAAGTAGCCATGAGTATCAGAGAATGTTGCACCAGATACGACATCAGCTGGATCGCCATCTTCACCTAAAGCATCTAATTCGCCAAGTGCTTCTTCAAGTTCAGCAATTGTTTTGCCGATTGCAAAGTCTTGGATCGTTTGCATGTTTTCAGCGTAAGCTTTTGTTGCGCCACCGCGTTCTGCCATCATTGCAGAGTATGCTTCGTCATTAGCGATTTTTGAAGCAAGAACCTGTCCTTCAGCTACACCTTCGCCAAAGTCTGCATCAGAGCTTGGTACTCCGCCAAAGTCAGCTGCATCTACATATTGGAATTCATCCAAGAATGCTGCTACGACAGTGTCACCATCTAAAGCAACTGTTGTGATAGCGAATGATTTATCCCCGTGAGGAGCGCCTAAAACTTGTGCTTCTGCTAATTCAGTTGTATTTGTTTCAGCACCGATTGATACAGCACCGTTTTTAGCAGTGTCTACGATTGATTGCAGGTAACCTTGCGTGTCAGAGAATGTTGCACCAGATACGACATCAGCTGGATTACCCTCTTCACCTAAAGCATCCAATTCGCCAAGAGCTTCTTCAAGTTCAGCAACCGTTTTGCCTTTAGTGAAATCAGTGATTGCATCGATGCTTTCTTGCCAAGACTGAGTAGCACCTGCATTTTCAGCCATCATTGCAGAATAAGCTTCGTCATTTACTTCTTTACTTGCTAATACGACACCTTCGGGATAAGATTCGCCAAATCCGCCGTCAGAGTTAGGAACGCCTGTGAATCCAGCAGGGTCTAAGTATTGGAATTCATCCAAGCGAGAGCTTACGATCGTGTCGCCATTCATAATAACGTTCACAGCTGCAAATGATCTTGTTCCGTGAGGTGCAGTATATAACTGGCGCATAACTAATGTGCCTTCCCCTGGAACGTCTGTACCAGTGTCGCTACCATCTGCAATAGTGATGTCTGCTGCTGGTGCTTCTGCCGCAGCTGAACTTTCAGAAGTCGCTGGCTGAGAATTGTCTGTGGCTTCGGTTCCTCCCTGATCGTCGGCTGAACAAGCCGCCAAAGTCAAACTAGTTAGAACCAATAAAGTCGCAATACGTGATTTTTTCATAATTTCCTCCTAAAAAAATTGTTTTTTTGTTCATCTGTTCACATTTTAGCATAGAAAGAAAACGATGCCAATACATTTTGTGAAAAAAATAAAAAATATTTTTTGTTTATAATAAAGAGTATTTTTATCTTTTTAGACTAAAAAAGAGTGTTTTTGTTGTTTTAATCACAATAATGATATCTTGTATCATCCTCACGAAGGTCTTTCTCTACCTATGTAAAATCTGAATTTTAGAGGAATGAGCAAACAACAAGTATTTTTTTCCTGGAAGAGGATGTAGTGAACAAGAAAATTTTATTGATTTTGAAGCCTTCTTTTCATGAGATATAGCATTTAATACTGTAAAAAATCCTTATTTTCAAGTATACTATCAAAGGAGTAAACGGAGGATGACGACATGGCACAATTATTTTTTAAGTACGGCGCGATGAACAGTGGGAAATCGATCGAGATCTTAAAAGTCGCTCATAATTATGAAGAACAAAAGAAACCAGTTGTTTTGATGACAAGTGGACTGGATACGCGTTCTGGTCTAGGACAGGTTTCCAGTAGAATCGGATTGGAACAGAGTGCCATTCCGATTTTTGAGGAGACTGATGTGTTTGAAGAGATTCGTAAACTAGATTTCAAACCCTATTGTGTCCTGATCGATGAAGCACAGTTTTTGAAGAAACAACATGTGCTTTCGTTTACAAGAATCGTAGATGAACTGGGAATCCCGGTGATGGCTTTTGGACTGAAGAACGATTTCAGAAATGAATTGTTTGAAGGCTCAAAATACTTGTTGCTGTACGCAGATAAAATCGAAGAGATGAAGACGATCTGTTGGTTTTGTCATAAAAAAGCTATCATGAATCTGCATTATATCGATGGGAAACCAGTATATGAAGGAGCACAGGTCCAAATTGGAGGCAATGAAGCCTATTATCCTGTTTGCCGCCATCATTATTTTCATCCGGAAATCGAAACCAAAGAGATCACTCAAATGGATGAGTGAGATTGAAGTCGAGTAGACATGTGTCATCTATCAAACAAAATAAGAACAAGGAGCAAAATAAATGTACGATCAGTTACAAGCAATCGAAGACCGTTACGAAGAATTAGGAGAGCTGTTGAGTGATCCGGAAGTCGTTTCTGATACGAAACGCTTTATGGAATTGTCAAAAGAAGAAGCCAATACCCGTGAGACAGTGGCTGTTTATCGTCGTTACAAAGAAGTTGTTCAAGGAATCGCTGACGCAGAAGAAATGCTAGGTGAAAATTTGGACGATGAAATGGCAGAATTGGCAAAAGAAGAGCTTTCTGAGTTAAAAAAAGAAAAAGAAGAATTAGAAGAGCAAATCAAGATTTTGTTACTGCCAAAAGATCCTAACGATGACAAGAATATCATCATGGAGATCCGTGGAGCTGCTGGAGGCGATGAAGCGGCCTTGTTTGCCGGTGATCTATTCAGTATGTATCAACGTTATGCAGAGTCCCAAGGCTGGAAAACGGAGGTCTTAGAGGCCAACGTGACAGGAATTGGTGGCTACAAAGAAGTGATCATGATGATCACAGGAGACAACGTCTTTTCTAAATTGAAATATGAAAGTGGCGCCCATCGCGTTCAACGCGTTCCTTCAACAGAATCACAAGGACGGATTCATACCTCAACCGCAACAGTTGTGGTCATGCCGGAAGCAGAAGAGGTCGAGATCGATATCGCGGATAAAGATATTCGTACAGATATTTATCATGCCTCTGGTGCAGGTGGACAGCACGTCAACAAGACAGCCTCGGCTGTTCGATTGACTCACCTTCCAACTGGGATCGTGGTGGCGATGCAGGATGAACGTTCTCAGCTGAAAAATCGTGAAAAAGCGATGAAAGTCTTGCGTGCACGTGTCTATGACCAAATCTCACAGGAAGCGCAAAGTGAATACGATGCAAATCGTAAATCAGCAGTCGGTACGGGAGATCGTTCTGAGCGTATCCGTACGTATAACTTCCCGCAAAACCGAGTAACGGATCATCGAATTGGTTTAACGATTCAAAAATTAGATCAAATTCTAGTTGGTAAAATGGATGAGATTATCGACGCATTGATTGTGTATGATCAAACATCGAAGTTAGAAGAGTTGCAAAATGGCTAAAACTTATCAAGAAGTCCTGTCATGGGCTTCTTCTTTTTTAGAAGAACAGGGAAAAGAAGGCTATGCAATCCAGTATGTTTTTCTGGCACGTAAAAATTGGACCAAGACCGACTGGCTGCTTAGGATGAAAGAGGAGATCTCGGTCGCTGAAGAGCAGCAGATCCAAGCTGATCTCGAGCTACTACTAACCAATCATCCTCCCCAGTATTTGACTGGCTTTGAAGAATTTTACGGTCGCCGCTTCAAGGTGACATCGGATACCTTGATCCCACGTCCAGAAACCGAAGAATTAGTTGAGAAGTGTCTTCAAATGACTTCAGAGAAAGCATTAAAGGTTGTAGATGTCGGTACTGGAACCGGTGCGATCGCCATCACCTTGAAGCTGGAACGACCAGATTGGCAGGTAAGTGCGGTAGATATTTCACCGAAAGCGTTGGAAACAGCTCGAGACAACAGCCAGAATTTAAGGGCTGCCGTCGATTTTTACTTGGGGGATACATTGGAACCGATCGGTGCTCCGATCGATGTCCTGATCTCCAATCCACCGTATATCAGCGAAGAGGAATGGGAATGGATGGATGAAAGTGTTCGCTTGTTTGAACCAAAGCTAGCCTTATTTGCTGAAAATAGCGGTTTGGCGATCTATCAACGTTTAGCCAAGCAGGCACAGCAAAAGCTTGCAGAGAAGGGTAAGATCTTTTTAGAGATCGGTTTTCAGCAAGGAGAAGTCGTTCAGAAAATGTTTCAAGAGGTCTTTCCTGATAAAACAGTGACTATTTGCCAGGACCTGTCAGGAAAAGATCGGATGATCGTAGTTTATTGATTATCCACAAGATTGTGGATAAAAAAAGATTTTTCGTTGTTTTTGCTTGATAAACGAGTATAAATCAACTATTTTCACAGGAAGAGCTAAATACACAGGGTTAGACACACTTGACAAACGACTTATCCACAAAATGTGCATAAGTTTCTGTGAAATGTTGATAACTCGATAGAAAACCAAGGAAAGGGTGTGGATAAACTGTGGAAACCAAACGATTAGATGAAAGCAGTATACAAAGCGCTGTTGAAATCATCAAAGCAGATGGCTTAGTGGCCTTTCCAACTGAAACGGTTTATGGCTTAGGTGCCAACGCCTTGTCAGAAACAGCTGTGAAGCGGGTGTTTGAAGTCAAAGGACGACCAAGTGACAACCCATTGATCGTCCATGTGGCAGATTTTGAAGAGGTAAAAAAATATGTGGATGAATTTCATCCTTTGACAGAGAAACTTGTGGCAACCTATTGGCCGGGGCCGTTGACGCTGATTTTTAAAACGAGACCAAATGCTCTACCAACAGTGGTCTCCGCGGGATTGTCAACAGTCTCTTTTCGGATGCCGAAAAAGAAGGAGACTCTGACCTTGCTTAGAGCCGCAAAATTGCCATTGGTTGGCCCTAGTGCAAATACTTCTGGAAAGCCTAGCCCTACGACAGCAGACCATGTTTTTCATGATCTGCAAGGGAAAATCGAGGGGATTTTGGAAGGTGGAGCGGCCACGATCGGTGTGGAATCGACGGTTTTGGATATCAGTGATCCAACAAAACCACCAATGATTTTGCGTCCGGGAGCGATCACCAAAGAGCAGCTGGAAGCAGACCTAGGCATCGAGGTTCTGATAGATCAGTACCTGACGAAAGAGAGTGATGTTCCGAGATCTCCCGGGATGAAATACAAACATTACTCTCCCAATACAAAGGTTTTGATGGTTCATGAAGCAGATTGGTCACAGGCGGTGTCTACTCTTACAGCACGAGGCTTGAAGCTAGGTGTGATGGCCGGACCTGCTATCATGGAAGAAGTACGAATGGATGTGGCAGCGACCTTCCCTTTTCAAAATGACAGTGTCGAGGCCGCGACCAAAGGATTGTTTGCGGGCTTGCGCAGTTTAGACGAATCCTTGTTGCAGCTGGATGTGATTTTAGTACCAACTTTTCCTGAAGAAAAATTAGGAGTTGCCTACATGAATCGCTTGAAAAAAGCGGCTGGTCAGCAATATTTTGGAGAAAATTAATACACAAGCAGGACTCTTTTCAAACATTTTGAGAGTTCTGTTTTTTATTGTTCGTTTTTAAAGCGTATTTTATGGAAAACACTGAAAATATATGCGTGTTCAAAACTTTTTTTAAAGATTTCTCGGAATTCTTATGATACAATGCTAACATCATAGTAAAGGGGTGTATGAGTAGAATGGATTATAAAGCATTTGATGAAGAGTTATGGACAGCGATTGAACATGAGACAGAGCGTCAACAAAACAATTTGGAATTGATCGCTTCTGAAAATATTGTTTCTGAGGGAGTCATGGCCGCTCAAGGAAGCATTTTGACGAACAAGTATGCAGAAGGGTACCCAGGACGTCGTTATTACGGTGGTTGCGAATTTGTTGATGTTGTGGAAAGTCTAGCGATTGACCGTGCCAAAGAGATTTTTGGTGCAAAATTTGCGAATGTTCAACCTCATTCAGGTTCTCAGGCGAATACAGCGGCGTACTTGTCTTTGATTGAAGCAGGAGATACTGTTTTAGGAATGGATTTATCTGCAGGAGGACATTTGACGCATGGTGCTGCGGTGAACTTCAGCGGAAAAACCTATAACTTTGTCAGCTACGGTGTGGATCCTTCTACTGAAGTGATCGATTATGATGTGGTTCGTATCTTGGCACGTAAACATCAGCCAAAACTGATCGTTGCTGGAGCAAGTGCGTATTCTCGTACAATCGATTTTGCTAAATTCAAAGAGATCGCCGATGAAGTCGGTGCGAAATTAATGGTCGATATGGCACATATTGCTGGTTTAGTTGCAGCAGGTCTGCATCCAAATCCAGTTCCTTATGCGGATATCACAACGACAACGACTCACAAAACACTGCGTGGTCCTCGCGGAGGATTGGTTTTAACAAATGATGAAGACCTGGCGAAGAAAATCAACAGCAATGTCTTCCCTGGAATTCAAGGTGGTCCACTAGAGCATGTTATTGCTGGGAAAGCCATTTCCTTCAAGGAAGCCTTGGATCCAGAATTCAAAGAATATGCGCAACAGGTAATCAAAAATGCACAGACGATGGCGAAGGTCTTCAATCAGGCAGCGAATGCTCGTTTGGTTTCTGGTGCGACAGACAATCATCTATTGTTGATCGATGTGACTGGTTTTGAAATGACAGGAAAAGACGCAGAGCGCCTGCTGGATTCTGTCAGCATCACTGTCAATAAAAATTCGATCCCATTTGAAAATCTAAGTCCCTTCAAAACAAGCGGTATCCGTATTGGAACACCAGCGATCACAAGTCGTGGTTTTGATGAGGAAGCTTCAAAAACAGTAGCAGAACTGATCATCAAAGTATTAGACAACAAAGACAACGGTGAGGTTCTAGAAGAAGTTAAGGCAGCTGTCAAAGAGTTGACGGATGCGTATCCTCTTTATAAAAAATAGTCCATAAAAAAAAGATCTTTCCAGTAAGTCTGGAGAGATCTTTTTTTTATGGACTATTGATAGCGTGATATCAGTTTTTCTTTATGTGCAGTCATGATCTCTTCTAGAGAAATGTCGTATTTGTCTGCTAAAATGAACAGATTGTCCAGCACATCGCCCAACTCTTCTGTTAGATTTGCCATTTGCTTCTCTGATGAAGAGACGGCTTCATCTGGTCGATCTCGCCCAATCTTGATCGTTCGGATCGCTCGACAGACTTCCCCGACTTCTTCAGATAAAAAGTTGGCACGAATAAAAGGGTTGTATTGGTACCAGTCTCTCTTTTTGTAAAAAGAACTGATCCTCTGTGGATATTCCTTGCTGTCCAAATTGTCTCACCCAATCTTGCCGCTTCTCTATGATATACTACAATTAATTGGAAAGAAAAGAGGGAATTTGTTTGAATATTGTTGTTTACTGTGGCGCAAGTGAAGGAAAGAAGCCAGTCTATAAAGAAGCGGCAGTCTCCTTGGGAAAATGGATTGCTGAGAAGAAACATACCTTGATTTATGGGGGTGGAAAAGTTGGTTTGATGGGGACGATCGCTGATACGGTCTTGGCTCATGGTGGTCAAGCAGTTGGGATCATTCCGGTTTTTTTAAAGGATCGAGAGATCGCACATCCCCGTTTATCAGAGCTGCAGGTGGTTGAAACGATGTCTGAACGCAAACAAAAAATGTTGGAGCTTGGCGATGCTTGTATTGCTCTGCCTGGCGGACCGGGAACACTGGAAGAGATCGTTGAAGCTGTTTCTTGGGCACGTGTTGGACAAAATGACAATCCGTGTATTTTTTACGATGTCAATGGCTATTATCAGGGGATTCGTGCGTTTTTTGATTCGATGGTCACAGAAAAATTTCTGACAGCGACCGATCGCAAGGCGGTCCTGTTTGCTGAAGAGTTGACTGAGATCGAAACCTTTATCGAAAACTATCAGACACCGGAAATTCGAAAATACTCGTAAAAATATTGAGAATATGTACAAGATAAGTTGTATGAATTTTTCATTTGAATTACAATAAAAGAAAACCTTTAAAGGAGAGTATACAATGGGCAAATTTCAAGTAATCGATCATCCGTTGATCCAACATAAAGTCTCTATTATTCGTGATAAAGAATGTGGAACAAAAGTTTTTCGTGAGGTAGTGGACGAAATCGCTATGTTGATGGCATACGAAATCTCTCGTGACATGCCAGTCGAAGATGTGGTGATCGAAACACCGATCACTAAAACTACGCAAAAAATGCTAGCAGGTAAAAAGGTAGCGATCATCCCGATCCTGCGTGCTGGCTTGGGAATGGTCGATGGCATCCTAGAATTGATCCCGGCTGCCAAAGTAGGACATGTTGGTATGTATCGTGATGAAGAAACACTGGAGCCACATGAATATTTCGTAAAATTACCAGAAGACATTGACAGTCGTCAATTGCTAGTCGTTGATCCGATGCTAGCAACAGGGGGGTCAGCGATCATGGCGATCGACTCACTGAAAAAACGTGGGGCATCAAATATCAAATTTGTCTGTCTTGTATCTGCTCCAGAAGGGGTAAAAGCCTTGCAAGATGCACATCCGGATGTAGATATCTATACAGCGGCTTTAGATGATCATTTGAATGATCATGGCTATATCGTTCCAGGTCTTGGCGATGCTGGTGACCGCTTGTTTGGTACAAAATAGTAACTAGAGATGATCGGAGAGCCTCTCCGATCATCTTTTTAAGTATCGAAAAGGAGAGAACCAAAATGTGTATCGCTGTTTTTGACAAGCATTATTTTTAAACTAAGAATAAAATTTTAGGATGAAAAACAATGCTGGAACAAAAAAAGATGATTGGACTATTTAAAAATAAAGGGCTGGAAGATGATCGAATTGATTCGATGTTGATGTATGGTTCGTTTACACAAAATGCAGGAGATGAATTTTCAGATATTGAATTTTATCTTTTTGTAGAGGACAAGGAGTATCCGCAATTGAAAACGAAGGAATGGTTGGCCTCGGTGTATCCTATCTATACCCATTTTTTTAATGAATATGGTACAGAGGTAGTCATCTTTAAAAATTTGATTCGTGGAGAATTTCATTTCTTGCCCTGCAGTCGAATTGATGTGGTTGATTCTTTTGCTACGGTGGGCTATTTTCCGAATGTGGATCAGATGTGTCTTGTCGATAAAAAAGGACATTTGAGCAAGGCTCTGCAGGTATTGGAAGAGACCGTGGTAGAAAGAGAGACACCGGAAACGGTTACCTTTGTTGTGAATAATTTTATCAACGCTTGGTTGTTCGGGGTCAATGTCTGGAAACGTGGAGAATTTGCTCGTTCGCTGGAATGTCTATCATTTTGTCAAAAGTACCACTTGCAGCTGATTAGGTTGCTGGAGCATACAACGGACCACTGGGTGAATCCCTTCAAAAATGTAGAGCAGGAAATTTCAACTTCTGCCTATAGAAACTATCAACAAATGACGTCGGCTTTGGAACCGACGGCGATTTTAGCCGCGTACAAAATACTGCTGGCTGATCATCGGAAGAATGTGAATTCCTTCAAAGAATATGTTAACAGTGAGCTTAATGAATTGCTCGATCAATTGGAGGATTATATCCGTTAGGGTGTGTCGCAAAAATTTCGAGTATTCAAGGTTCAAAAAAGTTTGCGGGCACAATTCGAAACCCCTTAGGAAAAATTTTTCCTAAGGGGTTTTTCTATATTTTCTTCATATGCTTATAATTAACGATAACAACGCCATTACTTTGAACCATGAGCTGATGATTTTCAGCCGTCTCGTCGATTTCAACGACAGCTGAGTTCTTTAACTGTTTGGTGACGGTACCTGTTTCAAGATGATCGTTCAGCTTGAACACGACGGGTGTATTCACCTTAAATGTTTCACCAAATTGCGACGGGACGATGGTTGTTTCAAATTTACCAAATGCCATATTTAATAAACCTCCCCTTCATTGTGTCTATTATAACATATTTTCAGATTTTTTTCCTCAAGGCTGTTTTTTCGACAGTTTTTGCTTTACTTATTGCTGATTTTTTTCTATAATATCTTTTGTGATTTTGCCAGCTTAGCTCAGTTGGTAGAGCAATGCACTCGTAACGCATAGGTCGTAGGTTCGATCCCTATAGCTGGCATAAAAAAAGAGACAAACGTTATCATAATAGCGTTTGTCTCTTTTTTTATATTTTTATAATGCTTCAAACTCAGCAGCATCTACGCCTTTGAAACTAATGATCCAGGCATTCATTTCATCAGCATCGTTCAAAATGTCGATCGATTGATCGATTTTTTCATTGACTGAAGAAATGATTCCGGTTAAGGGACTGCTGTATTCATTGACGGCTTTTTCTGCTTCTAGCTCTATGAAGGTATCCCCTTGAGAATAGCTTTGACCAACTTTAGGAACAGAAGCAAAGGTGATTTTCCCTAAGTCATCCTGTGCTTCTTTCGTCAATCCTACAACATACTCAGAACCGTTGAATAGTACCCATAGATTGTCTTTTTTCTTTAAGCATGGCTTTTTCATTTTATAGAACTCCTTTATAATCGTTTTCTTTAAATCCGTTCACGAGAAAATGTCCGTCTTTTACGAGAACGGGACGTTTGATCAGCATACCATCTGTTGCCAAGACCTGACAGGCCTCTTCTAGTGTAAAGTTGTCGAGCTTGTCTTTCAAGCCCAATTCGCGATACTTCATTCCGCTTGTATTAAAAAAGTGACGAAGCGGCAAACCACTTTCTTTTACCCAAGTCTCTAATAGCTTGGCATCAGGGGTCTGCTGGATCATATCTACAGTTTCAACGGTTTGGCCATGAGCCTCTAACCATTTTTTTGCATCTCTGCAGGTACTGCATTTTGGATACCAATATAAGGTAAACATTGTTTTCATCCTCTCAATGTCTTTGGTGAAGCTTCTGCTTGATAACGCATAGAGAGTATCAAACCGATCCCGATCATATTGCTCAATAAAGCGGAACCCCCTTGGCTGATGAAAGGCAGAGGAATCCCTGTCAGAGGCAATAGACCGATATTTGCGCCAATGTTCTCAAACACATGGAACAGAATCATCATGATAATTCCTGTGGCAATGTAGGCATAGAACTCATTATTCGTATCGAAACATACACGAATCATACGATAAATCAAAATAAAATACAACAGAATGACAAAGGTACTGCCGATAAAACCAAAATTTTCACCAATGATCGAGAAAATCATGTCTGATTCTCGAACCGGAACATAAACATCACTGACATTAAAGCCTTTACCAAACATTCCGCCAGAACCGATTGCCATGATCGAACGGGCGATCTGACCTTGTGGATCAAGGAAAGGATCCCGCCACAAATCGATCCGGTCAAATTGATGGGGTTGGACGCCGATTTGCTGGAGTAATTCACGTCCTGTATCGCTTAAAGCCAGATAGATGACCCCTGCTCCCAGCAGAACAAAGGCGATGATTACGGGGATCACGATTTTCCAGGATATGCCAGACATCAAGAAGATGCCCATGAAAATAGCTAGGAAGACTAGCATCGTTCCGAAATCTTGTTGAAGTAGGACTAGTGCGATCACGGGGATCGTGACTGCCAACATCTTAGCAATCAGCAAGCCGTCTGTTTTTAAGCTTCTTTCTTTGTGCTTGCTATTATGCTGTGTTACCACGAGCGCCAGCATTAAGATCATAGCGATCTTCATTAGCTCTGCTGGCTGAACAGAAAAGGATCCGAATTTGAACCAGTTACGGGAGCCGGTAAGGGCCTCGGTAGCCTGATCGTAAAATTTGACCAATAAGCCCATGACAATCAGTCCAGCTCCGTAAATGATCGGTGTCAGGCGCCACAGCCATTTAGATTTGATCTGCATAATGACTGCTACGGCGATGATTCCTACCACATACCACAAACCTTGTGTCATTACCCCCCGTAACGGATTATCGGAGTACACCAGATTGAAACTATGATTAAGCGCGACATACAAGGATGCTAAACCAATCAGGCATAACAGAAAAACAGGGAGAATCACACCATAATCAATTCTATTTTCATTTTTAAGTACATTATTTTTTTTCATTGGCTCTCTCTTTCCCTAAAAAATACTCTTTATATTATAGAGGTAAACCCTTAGAAAGGAAAGCCTTCCAGTCGGACATTCAAGAAAAATTTAGAAACTACTGGGACGCTGGCCAGTCACTTTGTCATAGAAGCGCTTAACTGTTTCGTTTCCCTAAGTACAAACGCAAGAACTCAGGCTTCTTTCAAGTAAAAATTGATTCCTTGCTCAGTGTCTTCGATCAGTGCCTGTTTGGGAGCTTTCAATAGTAAGTAAATGAAGTAAAAATCTCCGACACAAGCGGCAGCATGTAGCGAGCTTTGAAGGATGAAGCTACTTGGAGACAACCAATCAGTAGTGAAAAAAACAAGCATCAAGGACGAAGTGATCAAGACGAAAGGGGCCAAACTAATGATGCTGAACTGTCCTTTAGAATAATAAGAATGGGGACTTGTTGCGTAGGCCAAGCCATTTTTGAAGCCGAATTTTACCTTGCCCTCAGGATTGAACAATTTAAAAAAGAACCCGTGGATCAATTCATGAATGATGATCAGGAGAAACAAGAGAACTAAGCCTAAGAAAGAAGTAAGCAGACTAAAAGAATGCTGGGTAGAGGTATCCTTCAATAAAGAGACACCAGTAAAGAGAATGAAGAACACCACCATCAGTGGCAATGAGGCAAGATTGAGCCGAACGATCAGCTTTTTGTCTTCCATTAAATTGATACTTTGAATCTGTTTCATAAGAGCCTCCTTGTTTTTTCTTGATTATAGCAGGTCAGAGCCAAAAAGGCTGCTGCATTGTTTGATTCCTGCAACAGCTCTTTTCAGACTAATTTTCGCGTTTGATAAATACTTTTTTAGCGAGATAAACGAGGATCGTGGTGGCGATGACCTGCGCGACAATGATCAGCCAGTGGATCGGCTGTAAAGGAACCGAATGGAACAAGTCGTTTAATCCGGGAAGATAAATGGCTGAGAGAATCAAGGCGAAAGAAATAGCCAAGGCGCCTAATAAGTATCTATTTTCAGCAAAATTTTTCGGTGAAAAGCCAAAGTGATTTTCTTTCCGGACGTTGCCAATATGGGCCAGTTGTCCTAGACCCATGGAAGTAAAGGCTGCTGTTTGAGCCAATTCGACCTGATCGTAATGATGGAAAAAATACAAGAAAACGAGGAAAGAACTGATCCCGATAATCAACCCGCTAAGTCCGATTTTTTGAATGAAGGGCCAATTGACCAAGCGTTCCTTTTTGTTTCTAGGGGCTTGCTTCATGATATTGCCTTCGCCTGGTTCAAAAGCTAGTGACAAGGCAGGAAAGCTGTCGACAACCAGATTCAACCACAAAATGTGAAGTGGATTTAGTGGAAGTGGTAGTACCAGTAGCAGTGCTAGAAAAATGGAAATCAGTTCGATCATGTTACAAGTAAAAAGGAAATAAACGAATTTCTTAATATTTGAAAAAATGATGCGGCCTTCTTTGATCGCCTCTACAATAGAAGTAAACCGATCATCCATTAAAATCATGTCCGAAGCATCCTTGGCGACTTCTGTCCCGCGAATCCCCATGGCGACTCCGATGTTTGCTCCTTTTAGTGCAGGCGCATCATTAACACCGTCACCAGTCATCGCAACAGTCAATCCATTTGCTTGATAGGCTTCGACGATCTGCAGTTTGTTTTCAGGAGAAACTCTGGCAAAAACAGCAATGTCTTTGATTTTTTCATAGAAGTCATCAGGTGTTTCCGCGAGAAGCTGATCCAGTTCAGTTCCAGTAATCGTCTGTTCGTAGCCTTCGATTCCAATTTCCTTGGCGATCACGCTGGCTGTTTTGGGATGATCTCCTGTGATCATCTTCACCTTGATCCCTGCCTGTTGGGTCAAGGCAACAGATTCGATGACATCTTTTCTAGGAGGATCGATGATTCCCACAAGACCTAATATCGTAAGTCCTTGTTCCGCCATGTGTGCTTCGATCGCTTCTTCTTCTGCTTCGCCGGTATAATCGGAGATTTTAGCAATCGCCAGCACTCGTAAGCCCTCTTCTGCGATCTTTTCGTTGATGGCTTCTAATCGTTGATTTTCTTCGCTGCTTTGATTCTGTTCGATGAGGACATCCAGAGCACCTTTGATAAAGAGATGCGAACGGTCGTCTTCCTGATAGATATTCATCATATATTTTTTTTCGGAGTCAAAAGGAAATTTCTTTTCCAACGTATAGGTGGCATTTTCCAGTTTTTCTCTGGTCAATGACAATTTATGTCCTAAGACTACGACCGAACCATCTGTTGGATCACCGATGATCTCATTGACATCTTCTTTTTCGACCAATTCGCTTTCACTGGCCAGTAAAGCAGCATGGATGAATTCGCTTAATGCTTCATCCTCTTCTAAATTGACAGGCTGTTCTTTGTCATTTGTGACGGTTCCTTCTGTCGAATAGCCTGTACCGGAAACTGTATATTGTGCTTCATTGGTCAGGTAGACTCTTTCGACGGTCATTTGGTTTTCAGTCAAAGTGCCTGTCTTGTCGCTGGCGATGACATCGGTAGAACCGAGAGTCTCCACTGACGCCAAGGTTTTAACCATTGTTTGATGGGTGGCCATTTTTCTCATGCCACGGGCAAGCGTGATCGTGGAAACGGCCGGTAAGGCTTCAGGAATCGCAGAGATCGCCAAAATGATTGCAATCTGGATGACAGACGACAATTCATTTCCTTGGATCAGTCCGATGAGAATCACTAAGATCGCTGCAACAAAAGCAAAGAGGATCAGTAATTTTCCTAATTGATTCAATTCTTTATTTAACGGTGATTCAGAATGTTCACCTTCAGACATCATTTCGCTGATATGTCCGATCTCTGTCTTCATTCCTGTAGCTGTTACAATCGCATAAGCATTTCCACGTGTGACAGCTGTTCCAGAAAAGACACAATTGACGCGGTCTCCGATCGACAAGCTTTCTTCATCGGTCAAAGGATCCGCATTTTTTTCAACAGATTCTGCTTCGCCGGTGAGAGAAGATTCAATACAGGCGAAATTGCTAGAGTCAATGATCCGGCCGTCGGCACTGATCGTATTGCCATTGATTAAATACATCAGATCTCCTGGGACGAGCTCGCTTGAAGGAATCGTTTGCCGTTTTCCTTCTCTAATGACGACCGTTTCTGATGTCACTAGTTCCAACAAAGACTCCACGGAGGTTGCCGCTTGATATTCCGAAACGACGCCAAAAACGACAGCGATCAGCACGGCAATCAATACAGCTACTCCTTCAACAGGGTCGTTCATTAAAAAGGAGAGAATCGAAGCCCCTAATAGTAAATAAACAATCACACTGTTTAAATTTTGTAAAATGATCTTGATCAGTGAAACTTCCTCAGAGGAATCCAATTCGTTCGGGCCGTATTTTTCTAAGCGTTTGGCAGCTTCTTCTGTACTCAACCCATTCATTGCATCTGTTTCAAAATCTTGAACGATTTGATCGGTTTCTTTCTTATAGATTTTTTCCATATCTCATTGCATTCCTTCCTTCTTTCTTTATTGCCTGCATACTTTTTTTCGAAGAATTTAAAAGTATGGTTAAATACAGCTTATCAAGAAATGAAATAGAGGACAAATGAAAGCTATAGAGAAAAAGGAATGCTGTATTAATATAGAAGATAAAAAAACTCGCAAAGCAAACTTGCTTTGCGAGATCTATGAACCTTTTTTTATTCTTCGTCGTTAGATTCGCCGATAACTTCAGGTTCAGCTGCTTCCGCTGGTTCTTCGTCTTCTTCAACGACTTGAGGTTCGCTGACAGAAGCGACTTGTTCTTCAGCATCTGTTAAAATCTCGTAATCTTCAGATTTTGGAATGTCGCTGACGGAGACAGAATCTCCAATTTCTAACTCGGAAATATCTAATTCGATATTATCTGGTAATTTATCAGGTGTAGCAGAAACTGTTACACTGTATAGGTTTTGTGTCAAAACACCACCGGCTTTGACACCGACAGCTTCACCAACTAGGAGAACTTCTGCATCTACTTCGGTTTCTTCTTTCATATTTACAGATAAGAACTCAACGTGAGTAAACTTACCAGTAAAGGTATCTGATGTATAATGTTGAATCAAGGTATTGACTTTTTTTCCGTCGATCGTCAAAGTGAAAACGGTATTCAAACCATTTTCTCTTAATACACGTTCTAACTCAGCCGCTGTGACTGCGATAGGTGTACTTTCTACTTTGTAGCCATTAACAACTGCAGGCACTTTTCCTTCGTGACGCAATTTGTTTCTAAGTGAACGGGGGCGAACTTCTCTCTTACTTACTTCTAATGATACTGACATAACTTAATTCCTCCTAAATTTCCTGTCTTTTGACAGTAGTTTTTAAGCAAATTTTTGTTACTCATGCACATTTTTAAGTGGGTACGTGATTGAGAACACGCAAAAGGGTAGCTATGAATACACAGCTACCCAGAAAGGTTGTTTAGATCTTTCTCCACCAGGTTGTAACGCTGTGTGTAGTGAGAACTTTTATTTACTTTACTCTTCAACCATACGTGGAATTACTGCAGAAGTCAACTATTTTGAATAATTTGTTCAACAGAGTGTGCGCGTAAATTTAAGCTAGATTACCTGACACAGGGCTCTTGAGGTCAAATAAAAACAGTGGATTTTTTTATTTAGTGTAAGGAAGCATATACTGGAACTGATCTAACTAAGAAATCGGTGCCTACCATTGGTTCTCGGACTTTGGATTTATTAAAAATGATGCATGACAATTTAGAGAAACCACCTTGTTTAAAGGCATCTTTGCTCATATTTAGAATAAGCGGTCAAAATAGGGGGCGTCACTGAGGAACATTTGGACAGGGAGCCCACACATATCAAAATTAATGGGAATAAACATAAGTTCACGAAAGAATTGACTCTTGTGGAGGCAAAGGCGTAGCAAAAAGAATTAGAAAAAGAAATCAGAGGACAACAAACCAAAGAAGGTAAAAGCCCTTTTGGCTGGGACGTTGAAAGTTGCGGTTGTCCCTGTTAAAGGAAGAGTGATCATCTCTGGGGAAAATTTGAAAGAAGAGCCCCCCTATTGTGTGATGGTTCGCATGGAACCCCAAAGAATTGCACAGTTTATATGCTTTGGAGGACGGGCCTGTGACATAAGTCGTTTAACAGTAAAATATCCGAACAATAGAAGATTGCTCCTACGGTCCAGTTGGGCCTCGTCGCAAATTCACCTAAGTTTGGCGAAATTCATTCTATTTTGTTCGGATATTTTTGTTTTGCTTTTACTTATGTCACAACCCCCTTTGTTAGTGTCAGAAAAAAATTAAACAGCTGCTAATCTCAGACGGTAGACAAAGTCCAAAGAATTGGATGAGATCTGCAGTTTTTTCTTTTATAATTAGAGTGTGAACGGATTCCGGAAGTGAACTTTTATGGTATCCCAATATTCAATGATAGGCAGAAATCAATTTGCTATGTTCCTGTCGATAACGTAGTGCGGTGCCAATCTTTAGTGAACATAGATGACATAATACGTTAAGAAATGATAAAAATTTCCTGTCGGTATAAAAGTGTGCAGTTCTTTTATAGTAATACGTAGAGAAAAAGCTAGAACGATGTTTGGAGAGGCTTGTTGTAAAGCCCCATGCTGGAAAGTGAAAGGAATGGTTGTAAAAGTGAGAGAAATAATCTATAAACATATAGAAAATCAATTAAAGAATGAAAGAGAAATTTTAGAAGAGAATACATTTACGGCAAATGAGATTAGTAAACTATTCAATATAAAAAGAAATACAGCAAGCAGGTATTTAAACGAATTGTTTAGAGAAGGACACTTAGTTAAGATAAATTCTCGACCAGTATTATTTACAGATCGGAAGTTTGTTGAGCAGGTTTTAGGTGAGCAAATATTAAATAATGAATTTTCATCTATTTCAGAATTAGTGAACAAGGATACTATCTTTTTTTATCGGCATATCTCTTGGCTGTTTGCCAATTCCCCCCAATCTTCTCGGATAGGATTCATTGATTTATTGTGATTATTTCGTAAATTTTTGATAGTATGAATATCAGTCATCGTGAGTACGCCTTTCTACCTCCAGCTAAATTTGTCGAGAATTTAACTTTAGAGGAATTTCGAGTGATTCACAATGGCTTTTTTCTTTGCCAGGTTGTGTACTTTTATTCTACCATAAACAAGACTGTCCGTTACAGCGTGAGGGAATGTGTCAAAAAGTCATCAAAATCAAGCAGATGAATGATGCAAAGAAGTACAACCATCCTGATCGAGTTACAAAGGCTGGAAACTGAACTGAACTACAAGGAGTGAAGTAGTGTCGAACGTGTGAATGGATTCCTATCAGCTCAATGATACTCGTTTTAATAGGATCTCTCTCTATCACCCAGGTGACTTATAATGTCCAAACATGGCAAGCAACGAATCGCTAAGGACTGTTTCTTTTCTAACAAAGTGACTTATGAAATTAGTCCAAGTGGGGACGGAGCTTTATAAAAAACTATTGTCACTTATGGTGAGAAGCGATTCTAAAAATATGATATAATGTATGCCATTAAACCATTCTAAAAAAAAGTTAACCAAGTCTGTTTGCTTACAAATATTCAGCAAAAAAATACGACTAAAATCGATCGTGCGAAACATTGAAATGTTATTTTGAATTATTCGATTTTGGATACTGTACCACTTCAGATGATACATGAAGTTAGTAGAAAAATATGTGGCTGGTAATATTAAAGTTGCAGATGCTGCAGAAGCCGTTGTGGAAAAGTATCGTTTAAGGGGGCTAAAAAATGCTCAGTGGAGGGAACATCAAATGGTAAAAAAAATTTGGGCAGCTAATTATTTAACCGTTGAAAATGTAGAACGCTATCGTAAAATTATGCGCTTTTTTTATACAAATCATCGTCAGATGCAAGGAGTACTGTATCGTCCTGAAATATTAGAGTATATGCGTAGTGAACACGATGTCAGCTATAAGGAATTTGAATTGAATCAAGATTTGGAAAATCTAGTCAGTTGGGGAAATTTGCAACGTCAACAAGAAATGATTCGTCCTAAGTCGATAGAGGAGTATCGGAATAAAAATTTTCGCTATCAGATAACCAATGAGGGGATCATTGTTGAAGAAATGGTTTTTCAGCTAACTCATAAGAAAAATGCAACTCGTGGCGCACTGGATGAAAAAGGAATTCGCAGACTGTTGAAGCTATTAAATCAATTGATCAACGGCGAGGGCGATCTTTTAGAGAATTGGTTGGCGACACGACAAGAATTTCGTAAAATTGGCGAAGATACGGCTAATTACATTGGTTATATTACAAGCCCAGATGTCGATAGCCGAATGAAAGCAGAACAATTTTTGATTTATAAAGATAGATTTGTGAATTATTTGCGTAATTTTATTGCGACAGTCCAAAGTCTGTACCATCAGTTTAAAGTTGTGGTCGCGAAGATCGATCAAATTGATCAAGAGACATTAATTGAAGAACTGTATCAAAAGGAATTAGAGATTCCTACTTTTGACGGAATGTCCAAAGAAGAAGTCACAGAACAATTTCAAGGTGAAGTACGAACGATCAAAACATGGTTCTTAGGAAGAGAGAACAGACCGAGTGAATATGAAAATCTAATGCAACAAACCGATCAAATGATTACGAAAATTACTGGTTTGATTTATTTTTATGGACAAGAAGTTCAACAATATCAAAGCAGACGCAAAGATTATCTGCAAATTGCTAAATGGTTTCAGCAGGCAGAAGATTTAGCGGAAGCACAAAAAAGATACGCAGCCATTTTCGGATTGAGTCAAACACGACATTTCTATGTACCTGAAGCGAGTGAAGCAACAAGTACGAAACAAGATAGTTGGGAATTACCGGCCAGCACACTATTTTTGAATAATCGTGGACGCGGGGCACGTTTAGAACGTAAAGCCAAAAGCTTTACAATCGATTATGAACAACAAAAAGCGCAATTACAAGCATATCAGGAAAAGCAAGAAGCCTATAAACAAAAGATCGAATCATATTTTATTGACAATGTTATTGACTTTTCAACGATCAATCATTTGGATGCACAATCAAGGAAGATTTTTCTTAAATGGATGAGTTCAGCGATTGCAACCTATGCTTCTGTCAATCAAAAAGTACAAACAACGGTCACTCAGAAAATCGCTACCGAACTAAACTATGATATTCAAGTAACGATTGAACGTAATCAGCGTGTGGTCGTACCTTGTGAAGATGGAGACCTTGAAATGCCTAAAGTAAAAATAGAGAAAGTGAGTAGCTTATGAAACCAGAAGACTTACAAAAAGCTCTGCAGTTACTCTTTGATCAATTTTGGATTATTCGGGAAGATCAGTTGGAAGATTATCAGTTTTTACGTCGCCATCAAAATGAGCTGCAAAAAGAATTACGACAGCGTTTTGGGATGAGTTTGATTGTTCGTCCTCAGTATATCCAGTTATTAAAACGTCCTCATACTCTTGAAGCTTGGATGGGAGACATTGGATTAAAAGAACAGCTGGACTATGTGTTATTTGCTTGTGTGATGGCGTATGTTGAGTCACTTGAATCAGAGACTCCTTTTATGCTGGATGAATTGATTCGTAATTTAGATATGCTGTTTCCTGAAGAAATCGATGTAGATTGGACAAATTACAATCATCGAACGAGTATTGTACGAGTCTTAAAGAAACTGGAGCAGCTTCATTTAATTGAAAAAATTCAAGGGGAAATGGTTGCGTTTGAACAATCCAATGAGAATCAGGAGTTATTATTCGTAACCACAGCGCAGTCGCGAGCTTTATTATCCAGAGCGCCGATGGCATACACAGAATACTCTTCCTTTGAGGAATACTGGCAAGACATTTGTGCCAGTCGCAACTTGGAAGTCAATCAGATGCTCTATCAACGTTTAATGATGGAGCCAATGCTCAAACGTGGAACAGAAAATGAAGAATTGTTTGTACGCTTGCGTAATTACCATCATTATATGCGTGATTTTGTGGAAAATAATTTGTTTTTTTCTTACGAATTGTATCGGGATTATGCGGCTTTTACTACGGAAAAACGAGAAGGGTCAGGTGAAAATTTTCCGAGCCGTCAAGTAGTAGATGAAATTTTGATTCAGGTAGCTACCTTAGTACGACAGGCAGAACTGGATCATTTAGCCTATGGAATCAGTGAAATGACCTCAGAGGAATGGCAATTGTTGCTAAAGGATTTGCAAGAAACATACCAGTCCTACTGGTCGAAAGAATTTAAAGAAATGTCAGAAAAACAGTTAAGTCAAGCCATATTAAGGCGAGGGTCAGATTGGGGATTATTTGAGGCAACACCAGAAAAAGTCAAGATTTACCCTGCATTAGGGCGTTTAATCGCAGAAATGAGGTTAGAAGATGAGTAGATGGGTATTAAATCGTGTGGGTTTACTGAATTTTTGGTATTATCAAAACCAAATTTTTCAATTTGCAGACGGAAAAATGTTGTTGCGAGGAACCAATGGGTCAGGGAAATCTTTGACAATGCAAAGTCTATTTCCAGTATTGTTTGATGGGGACACGAGTGCTTACCGTTTAGATTCATTTGGTTCAAGAGACAGAAAAATGGAAGATTATTTGCTTGGCGAAAAAGGTGTATCTACTAGAGATGATGGTATCGGGTATTTGTTTTTAGAAGTCAAGCGACAAAAAAGCGAAGAGTATTTGACGATTGGGATCGGTATGCATGCGAACCGTGGCGCTCAATTGAACAAGTGGTTTTTTGCAATTGAGAATAATCAACGTATTGGATTTGATTTTGAGTTATTTGAAGAATTAAGAAAAGATGAATTTACACCATTAACCAAGCAAAAACTCAAAAACCGTTTAGATGGTGTTGGTCAAATATTTGAGAATCAACGAGCGTATAAGCATTATGTTAAGCAACATATTTTTGGCTTTGAAACACTGGAGCAATTTGATGAATTGATCGCTCTGCTGATGAACTTACGCAGTCCAAAACTATCCAAGGATTTTAGGCCAACAGTTATTTACGGAATTCTGAGAGACTCACTACCGAAATTACAAGAAGATGAATTGCTAACCTTGTCCAAAACGATTGAACGTCTAGATGGACATCATGAACGGGTGGAAGATTTATCCAATGAATTACGAGATTTGGGAAATGTCGCGCGAGGTTATCAACGCTGGCACGAGGAACTTACTGGACAATTATCGACAAAATGGCTCGATTTAGTGAAAGAAAAAGAAGGTGTAGTCAATGATTGTAAACGACTTACTCAAGAAATCACAGCATTAGAAACAGATCTGATAACGAAAAATCAAATGTCCGATGACAATGAAGTACAGCTGGAAGCCCTGGAGATGAGTATTCAGGATTTGAGTCAACATGAAGGAATGAATCTGGTTTTATATGGACAACAATTACAAGAGGAATTGGGAAAAGTACAAACCAGATTAAACAAAGCGCAAGTAGTATTACAAGAAAAACAGCAACAAATCCAAATTCAGCAAGCAAATTTAACAACAGAAGAAACCAGTTTGGAGGATATGCGTCAGGATTTAGAAGAATTATTAATTGACAATGAGCAATATCAGCAGTACTTAGGATTTGAAGAACTGGATCAACAGTTTGCTGGAAAACTGCGAACAGAAATGAAACCAGAAGAATTTTCGTATTGGAAAAACGAAATCGACAAAAAACAAAGTTATTTTGAATCGGTCATCCAATTATTGCGAATCATGTCAAACTTACAAGAGAAAGTCAAAGAATATCAACAAGAATTAGGAGATATTCAGCAGCGACTAGATGGACAAGAAAAAGATTTACGTCAGTGGCAGCAAATTCGAATTGCTGAAGTGACCCATTGGAAGCACGCGATTGACGAATGGCGCCAACAAGTATCCTTTAGTGTATCTGAACAAGCCTACGGTGCGATCATGTATCAAATGGAGTTATTATTGGAAGAAAGCATTCGTGAAGAAGAAATTTTGCGACCAATTCACCAAAGCTATCAAGCAGCGATTAATCAGAATCAGTTAGCTGTTGAGCGCTTAGCGCAAGAAAAAAGTAAAACAAAGCAGCAGATTGTAGAAAAGCAATCGGAAATCAAAGAATGGCAGCAACAAAAAACGCCAGAAATAGAACAACGAGCAACTCGTCAAGCCAATCGTTTAAAAAATCAGATGCAATTATCAGCAAACTTTTATAAAAGTGTAGATTTCTTACCGAATTTATCGGAAGAAATCAAAAATAATTTAGAAGGAGCCTTGTATGCTTCTGGAATACTGGACAGCTTAATTTCAGCAGAGGGTTTAGTTTTGGCAGATGATCAACAGATTTTACCTGCTCCTCAGTATCTTACCTCAACTTTGGCGGATTATTTGGATGTTGATCAGGGAATGGAAGCATCCTTGAAACCTTTAATGATGGATATTCTTCAGAGTATTTTAGTAGATGATGTGAATGAAGTCTCACCAACGATTTTTAGTGATGGTTCTTACAAAATTAGTAACTTAAACGGTCAGATGCCGGAAGCTTATCAAGCAAGTTATATTGGTTTTATCAGTCAAGAACGTTACCGAAAACAAAAAATTATCGATTTGCAAGCGGAAATAGCTGACTTGGAAGATCAAGTAGAACAACTTGAATTGAAGATTGAAGCCAAGCAAACCGAAAAAACAGCGATGGATCACATGTATCGACAAGTACCGACTGGACGAGAGGTGTATGAAGCCATTGACAGAATGCATACTGTGCAATTGACAATCAAGACAATTACGGATGAAAAAGTGCGAAAAGAAGCTCAAGTTCAAGAGATTTCTGTGCAGGTATATGAAAAAAATCAAGAATTATTGTATTTGACAAAGTACGATAACTTAAAATTGAGTGTAACTGTGTATGAAGAAGCATTGCATTATGCAAAAAACTATAAAGAAAATGTACGAGATGTTTATGTTATTTATGAAAAGATCCAAGACAAAACACGTTTAATCGTTCAAATCCAAGATTATGTTACAACTTACCGAAAAGATGCGGATGAATACAGTCATGAAATCAATGATTTGTTGCGTGAAGAAATACTTAAGCAGCGTTCCATTCAGGAAAACTTAGAACAACAAAGTATTTTGGATGTTCAGGAGCTACAAAAACGGTTGGCGGAAAACAAGCAGGAGCAATGGGAACGAAAGCAGTCCAGTAAGCAATTGCGGCAACAAATCCAAGAAATAATTGGAATAGTCAGCGAACGAAAAACACAATATAAAATAACTGAAAAACAACTAGTCCAAGTCACTTATCAGGAAGAAAAGTGGCAGGAATTATTTAAACATGAGGCACCTGTCGTTTCAGAGGAACAAACCTTGCAACAATTAGCAAAAGAGTACAGGAGAGAGCTGAATCTTGAGAAAATCCGCAAGTATGCACAAGATACCACTCAACGATTCCAGTTTGTTCGAGATCAGTTACAAAACTATAATCCTCAACTTGTACTATCGGTAGGTATTGAACTTTCCAATGAAGAGGAGCAGCAGCTAGGTGATTTTTCAAACTATAATCACTATAGCGTACCAAGATTTACGATTGACGGTCAAAAGCAAACGGTGTTTGAACTAGTTGATACATTAGAACAACAAAAACTGATATTGCAAGATTTGTTAAGTAAAGAGGACGAGCAACTATTTAAAACGATCATTTTAGAATCTGTAGGGAATATTTTACGTTCTCGAATCGCACAATCGGCACAATGGGTTGATCAAATGAATCAAATTTTAAAAGCTCAAAAAAATTCTTCCGGTTTATCTTTATCTATTCGTTGGAAACCATTAAGTAGTTTATCTGAGAAAGACCTAGGTACAAAAAAACTTGTTGCCTTATTGGAAAAAGAACCACAACTATTATCAGAAAGTGATAAAGAAGCGATTTCTAGACATTTCCAAGAAAAAGTTTACTATGCACAAGCACAGGTCAAAGAAAACGAAGACGATCGCAACACCTTGTTTCAAGCCATCGCAAAAGTATTGGATTACCGCGACTGGTTTGAATTTGAATTAAAATTCAAACGCGGCAATGATGGATATCAAGCTCAAGTCTTAAGCGATAAACGGTTCAATCAATTTAGTGGCGGAGAAAAAGCAATCGCCATGTATCTACCGTTGTTTGCAGCGGTCAATTCTCGTTACAAAGGAGCGGGAGCTTTCTGTCCAAAAGTTATTACACTAGACGAAGCCTTTGCAGGAATTGATGATGCCAATATTTCTGAACTATTTAAGGCTTGTGAACAGCTAGAATTTAACTATATTATGAATTCACAAGCTCTATTTGGAGACTATGCCACAGTCTCAAGTTTGATGATCTATGAATTATTACGACCACAAAATATTAACTTAGTAACTACTATTCAGTATTATTGGGACGGACATCAACGCCAAGCTATTTTGGAGTGATTGTATGAATTCACAACTGAAAAATTATTTTAAACAGCCTGTGTTTCGCTTACTTGCCAAAGAATTATCGCAACGTTATTATCGCAACGGCGACTTTGGACGTTCTATCGGTTTTCAAAAATTTGCGGCAGTTGATACTAATCCTTTGCGCTCCCTACTTGGTATAACCAATCTGGAATGGGGGAAAAAAAGACAATTGAAATTGTCAGAATTTGCAACAGCATTAAAAAATAGCTCTGTCGCATGGGAGATAGAGGAATTCGTTCAAATCGTTAATCAGCAACCATTGATTTTGCGAGCAGATGAAGAATACAAACGTCAAAAACAGTATGAACGATTTCAAAAAAAGCTCGATATGATCGATTTTGTTTTTACCGAACAATTCACCGAACCACAACTTTTATTTTGGTTAGATAAAGTTTTTGAGGACATGACTATTTTTAACCAAGTGGCGAAAGCTCTAAACAGATTACCGAAAGAATACACATTGTTACCGGTTTTTGCATATCAAATTACGGGGGATCCTCACGCTTTCGATGAAGGAACGGATGCCGGAACCCTATTAAGCCAAATGCTAAGGATATTTTCAAAAGCTGTGTACAGTGAAGAATACTTTTCTCAAACAGAAGCTAAGCATCAGCTGCTCAGTGAATTTTATTTATTACGTGACGACGTGAAAAATTATGCAGCGATTCGAGGACTGACTGCTATTCGCCAAGGCAAGACATCGGCTTTATGGCAAGGAGCTTGCGAAGAGAGAAGCAGCTGGAATGTACCTTTAAAAGAAATCTGCAGGATGGATACCATCTTCCCGGAAATAGGCAACCAAGTACTGATAGTCGAAAATTCGGGCGTCTATTCTATTTTAGTGGATCTTTTACCAGATATAGCAATCATTTGTTCCAGTGGACAGTTTACTTATGCCATCTGGACCTTGCTGCGAAAGCTTTCAAAACAAACCAAAATGTACTACGTTGGAGATATGGATCCAGAAGGACTTGTTATGGCTCAGCGTCTAAAAGAAGCCTTCCCAGAAGTATTGCAAACTATCGGAATGACCACTGAAATTTTCCAGAAATATGCACAACCAGTAAACATTAGTGAACGTAGAATTAAACAACTACGTTTAATCACAGAGCCTTCCATATTGATAATTGCTCGATTGATTGAAGAACAGCAAACTTGTGCTTATCAAGAAGGATTTATTGATGAATTGTTGACAGAGGTACGAAGAGAGTTTGAAATAGGTAGTTAACTAGTGATTAACAAGCTAATTGCATAATTATCTTTTTTTGAAAAATAGGCAGCTATTTCTTTTTGATGTTTGAAGGGAAATATACGATCGTAAGAGAATCTTGTAAACATCCTAAAGTAGACAAAATACAACAAGCGACCATTCGAGTGATACATCATCCCGCACGTTCAGCTCAGGTAGACTGGAAAGAAGAAATGAGAGTAGTCGGTAAGCATGGAGAGGTTTTTCAATTCAATAATTTTCTCTGTGTCCTTTCTTAATCAAAAAAGAAAAGTCCGTTTGCTGAAACGATAGTTGCCATCCTTTTTGATATCTTTTACTCAATAACTAGCGTGTAAGCTAGAAAAAAATTATTATAATGAAATAAACAAGCATGAAAGGGATAGTATGCGTTTAGATAAATTGATCGAACGACAGCTACAGACGTCAAGAAAACAAATGAAGCGACTTTTTTTAATGGGCAAAGTCCAAGTCGATGGCGAAACAGTCTATCAGGAAAATAAAAATGTCGACAGCTCGATTCATACGATCCAAGTCGACAATCAGACACTGTTGACTGATGATCGCTATTATTTGTTGAACAAACCCTCAGGTGTCGTGACCGCGAATCAGGATCGGCTACCGACAGTATTTAACCAGCTGCGAGTCGAGGATCGACGAGTAGATCTATCAGCTGTTGGGCGACTGGATCGTGATACGGAAGGATTGCTTCTATTGACGAGCAACGGCCAGCTGGGGTACGATTTATTACAGCCTAAAAAGAAAGTGACCAAAGTATACGAAGCGATCATCAACGCAGAAGTTACCGCCGAGGATGTGACTCTGTTTGGGGAAGGAATCACCTTTCATGGTGGCGAAAGCTGTCAGCCGGCAAAATTGGAGATTCTCTCAAGGAAGTTAGAAGAAAGTTATGTTCGACTGACAATTCGAGAAGGGAAATATCATCAAGTCAAAAAAATGTTCTTGGCGACAGGGAAAAAAGTGATTTATCTGAGACGAGTCGCAATGGGACCATTAACTTTAGGTGAGTTGCCAACGGGTACGTACCGCCCCTTGACCCAAGAAGAATTGCTACAGTTAAAGCCGTATTTTCGCTAAAGGAGAAGAGTTATGAAGTATAATACATTACTGTTTGATGTCGACGATACTTTATTGGATTTTAAAGATGCTGAAAATCAGGCATTGCAGTCCTTGTTTAGAGACGTTGGTATGGAGTTGACATCTGAGATCGAACAGACTTATAAAACGCTGAATCATCAGCGTTGGAAAGAATACGAAAAAGGCAACATGACCTCAGAAGAAGTGGTAAATGGTCGTTTTGGCTTATTGTTTGAAGGTTTGGGAGTAGCGGTCGATAGCTCGGCGATGGAAAAAAGCTACCGTCATTATTTGAATCAAGGGCACAAGTTGCTGGGCAACAGCTTGGAGATCATTCAAGATCTTTCCAAGAAAGCGTCTCTTTATGTAGTAACGAATGGTGTAGCAGCCACTCAGTTTCAACGCTTGACAGATGCTAAGCTGCTTCCTTATTTCAAAGAGATCTTTGTTTCAGAGACGATCGGTCATCAAAAGCCGAAACGTGAATTCTTTGACCATGCCTTTACTCGCATTCCACAGCTGGATAAGGAAGAGACCGTGATCATCGGTGATTCTTTGAGCTCGGATATTCAAGGAGGTAAAAATGCTGGGATCGATACGATCTGGTTGAGCCAGCAAACGACAGATTCAGAGATTCAGCCGACCTTCCATATCCAGTCATTAGAAGAAATTTATCGTATTTTAGCTAGCTGAACCAAGCTTTATCTAGTATTTTTTTTATTTTTCGTTATAATTTAAAAGAAGTGTCAAAAAGAGACGAAAGAGGTAAAGTTGATGTCCAAAAAAAACCCTATCATCATTGGAGTGACCGGTGGATCAGGAAGTGGAAAAACGAGTGTCAGTCGTGCGATTTTCAGTCATTTTCCTGAGCATTCCATCATGATGCTGGAGCACGATTCCTATTACAAAGATCAGAGCAATTTGTCTTTTGAGGAGCGATTGACAACTAATTACGATCATCCGTTTGCTTTTGATACGGATCTGCTGATCGAACATTTGGAAAAATTGCTGAAATACGAAGCGGTCGAAAAACCTATCTATGATTATGTTGCCCATACTAGAAGCAATCAGACGGTGATCCAGGAGCCGCGGGAGGTCATTATTTTAGAAGGGATCTTGATTCTGGAAGATGAGCGTCTGCGAGAATTGATGGATATCAAAGTTTATGTGGATACCGATGATGATATTCGAATTATTCGCCGCATTAAGCGGGACATGGAGGAGCGGGGCCGAACGTTGGATTCTGTCATCGAGCAGTATTTGACGGTGGTCAAACCGATGTATCACCAGTTTATCGAGCCGACCAAACGTTATGCCGATGTGATCGTTCCAGAAGGCGGCGAAAATCATGTGGCAATCGACTTGATCAATACCAAAGTTGGCTCGATCTTAGGCGAATAAAAAGACTAGCCAAGCTCTGTGATCTGTGTTAAAGTAGGTCCCATGCGATGAGCCGAGAGGACTAGCGATTGCTAGTCGACTCAAACAGAGGCACACCGGGGAAACCCAACCTGCCGGATTTGCAGGGTGTCGGATGAAACTTTTGTGGAGAAGGAATCATCTACTAGTCATAGTACTGTCTCAAAAAAGGTTAGAGAACTTGTTTACAAGGACTCTAGCCTTTTTGTTTTGCGGTGGATGAAATTTTTGTGGTGTATCTGTTACAATGGTAAAAGGAGATCAATCAACAGGAGGAGAAGAATATGTCGATTCGTTATGGGATTATTAGTACTGCACAAATTGTTCCCCGTTTTGTTGCAGGAGTGAAGGAAAGTAAAGATGGGGTAGTCGCTGCGATTGCTTCGAGAGAACTGACTAAAGCTAAAAAAATGGCCGACGAGCTGGCGATTCCGACAGCTTATGGAAGCTATGAGGAGTTGTATGCTGATGAAACGATCGATGTTATTTATGTGGCGGCCTATAATAAAGGACATTATGCAGCAGCCAAAGCAGCTTTACTTGCTGGAAAGCATGTGTTAGTAGAAAAACCGTTTGTTTTAAACTGGGATGAGGCCGATGAACTGTTTACTTTAGCAGCGGAGAAAAAATTATTCTTGATGGAGGCACAAAAAGCGGTGTTTCTGCCTGTGACTAATTGGGTAAAAGAAACGATCCAATCGGGAGCTTTGGGTGAAGTTCGCTATATTCGGACAATCACAGCTTATCCAAGTGTTGATCACATTCGTTGGTTCAAATCATTAGAGGCGGGTGGTGGTGCGTTCCGAGGCGCGGGAGCGTATCCTTTGCAATACGTGTTACATGTACTAGATACGGAAATTGCTGAAGCAGCAGGCACAGCAGTCATGCAACCGGGTGAATCTGATAGTCAGTGTGACGTTAGTCTATTGTTGAAAAATCAAGTGCAAGCTAATTTCTTTATTACTACTCAGATGGCGCAGTCTAGTGAATTGACGGTCTTTGGCGAAAAAGGAAAGATCGTTGTACCTGATTTCTGGAAAGCAGAGTCTGCTCAACTTTTCTTAGGAGAGGAAGTTGAGACGATCAACAGGCCTCGTTCCAGCGAATTTGTTTATGAAGTCGATCATATCAACGACTGCTTGGCAAAAGGTTTGATAGAGAGTCCGGTGATGAAAAAAGAAATAACATTGCAGACGGTGGAATTGGCAGAGCAACTTTATCAGCAGTGGACGAGCTAAAAAAATAGAAGTAAGAGACGAATCTATGAGGATTCGTCTTTTTTATGTTATATTTAATGACATGAAAAATGATTATTTTCAGAATAGTTGCACTTTTTAGAGAAAAGTTAGATTTTCCGCTTTGTTTATGTTAGGTTTTATAACATTGATATTAAAGGGATTACCGGGAATAAGAGGGAGCTGTTTAAAAAATTGTAGACAATCTGCACTTATTCTCAAAAAAGAAAGGTGCTTAAAACAAAGGGCTTTGCACTAAAAAAAGTGCAAGAAGTTTGTATTGTTAGGCTTTTTATTGAAATGTATAGTATGGAACATAAGGAGATTGAAAGTAATGCAGTTATCAAAAAGAGAGATTCAACTACTATTAAAGCTAATTGAACAGGATAAAAGTATTACGATAAAAGAATTGGCCAATTCTTTTGATGTCAGCATTCGTACCATCAAATATGATTTGGATAATATTCGGCAATGGTTGAAACGTAAACACATCGACTTGTTTTCTCAGCGAAATAAAGGGATCTGGTTTGAACTGAACAATGTCCAAAAAATCACGTTGAAAAATGAATTGTTGGAAGTAGAACGTTTTGAGATCTATGCAGATCAAGATGCTCGAACTCAGCGAATCGTTTTAGAATTGCTGATGACCGAGGAGTATTTGACTATTTCTCATTTAGCCGATCGCTTGGACGTTTCCAAGAATACGATCGTTTATGATTTGGAGAAAGTCGATATCTTCTTAAAAAGATTCCAGGTAGTCTTGGAAAGACGAAGTGGACAAGGTCTGCTTTTGGTCGGACAAGAAAAAGATTGTCGTTTGTTGATGGAATATTTGATCCAGATCGAGTTAACCGAATACGATATTTATAAGATCATGAATCAATTGCTGAATCCCTTAGAGGAAGAAGAAGCATTTTCGATAGGGAAAGGAACCGAGTTTCAAGGTATTTACCGAAACGTTGTTCAATCCCTCTCCCAAATTTTAAACCCCGTTTTGCTGAACCAATTCAATTATGCCGAGCTGTTGTCGATCTCTTTGCGGACAGCGATCGCTGTTTGCCGCCTCACGTTGAATCATGCCATTGGCTCCTTCAAATTATTGAAATACAAAGAAGAGCTGCTGAAAATAGGAGATATTCCTTTTCTATTGATGCAATCAGTTTTTAAGCAATACGATTTACCATTGCTAGAAGATGAATACACGTTCATTTCAAGCAATCTAATGGAAACAAATGATCAGCAGGACATTTTACAGCTGACGATGGAACTGATTCGAGAAGTCTCCCAGAAATTAGGGGTTCCCTTTGATAAGGATCATCAGTTACTCACCAATTTGTTTGCGCACCTGTCCCTGAGATTAGGAAAAACCTATTTGTTTGTCAATGAATACAATCCTTTTGTCGAGGATATTCGCAAAACGCATAATGAATTATTTTTAGCGATCAGCTATGCTTGCCAGCAGGAAGATTTGGTTTTGAATCACCTGATCAATGATTCCTTCATTGCTTATATTACCTTGCATTTTCTCGTTTCCTTTGAAAAACAGAAGCGTGAAGTCGTTCAAGTCGTTTACGTTTGTTCGACAGGTTTAGGCGTGACGAATCTGATTCAGCAGAGGATCCAAGAAGAAATTCCTAATGTTGAGATCGTTGGCTTTGCCTCAGTGCTCAATGCCGAAGAGATGATTCGTAAGAAAAAACCGAATTTGGTGATTAGTATTTTCCCGATCGAGGGCATTCATTGTCCAGTGATCAAGGTCAATGCGATTCCTTCGAAGGAAGACATCAGTACGATTCAGACGACAGTGCAGTATTTATTGGCAAAGGAAGGTGGACACATCAGTTACCACAATGCCTTTCGCCAGGATCGGGCAGCAGAGTGTTCCGAAGAACTTAGCCGGGATACGATCGTCAAAGGATATATTATTTATGAAGAATTACGAAACATTTTTGGAAGAGAGTTGAAAATAGAATACAAGAAATCATTTCTACTTCATGTGTTATTGATGGTCCATCGTATCATTTTTCAAACGCAATACACGCTGGAAGGCAATGTGGATCAGGAGATTCTTTTAAAAAATGATCAGCTGTTGATCAAAATAGAGCAGCTTTTTTCAGAAAATGAACTGTCGGTAAATCACGCAGAACTGATTGCGTTGTTGCAGTATGTGGAATTATGACCTACAAGGAGGAAGCGATATGAAACTAAGTGAAGAAGCAAAGCAGCTCATTGACAATAGCAAATATAGCGACGAGCTGCAAACGGTGATCTTTTATACCGAAAAAGCCACACGAGAGCGTAACATTTTTCCGACAGAATTACAGTGGACGGTCTTGATCAATCATCTGAACGAGATGATTCGGCGAGAAAGGGAAGTCGATGCGATCCCGGCTGTCGATCCTGAAATGTTCGCGGAGGTCTCTTCAGAGGCATTGGAAATCGCTGATGGAGTAGTCAAAGCGGTGGGGCAGCTTCCCATTGATGAGATGTATGTTTTATCGATCCATTTTGAGAGTGCGAAACAAAATTAAATAAAACTATAGGAGGACGAAAATATGGTGACAGTAGTAATCGCAGATCGTTTAGGTAAAGGACAAAATGTTGCAAAAGGTGTTGAGGCAGCCGGTGGGCGTGCGATCGTGGTCCCTGGGATGGGCGCGGACATGCGTTTAGGAGACGTGATGCAAAAGGAAAATGCAGATTTGGGCATTTCGTTTTGTGGCAGCGGCGGCGCAGGTGCGCTGACAGCAGCGACAAAGTATGGCTACCCGGAACGTCATGGAATGCGTTCGATCGATGAAGGTGTGACTGCGGTCGGTGATGGCAAAACAGTCTTGGGCTTTGGCTTTATGGACCAAGAAGAGTTAGGAAAACGCATCACAGAAGCCTATCTAAAAAAATACGGAGAATAAGCAATAAGAGAAGGGAGGAAGTCTTGTGAATGCAGCAGTAAAATCAATCAAAGAAGTGATTGTGTCAGGAGAAGGGGATACGAAAGTCGTTGCATTTTCAACAGCTTTGGGCAATGTTCAAAAACAGATTTTAAAGGATAGCCCAGATGTGACGCTGCGGATCGAACCTCAGGCAGTCACTGTACTTTCTGCCGAAGAAAAAAGTTATACCGAACGTTTTTTCTTTTTCTTCATGCCGAGAGAAAGAAAAAAATATGTTGTGAAGTTGTGTATCACAGTGGAAATATTGCAGATCGACGCAGAGACGATCGACTTTAAAGCAGTCAGGGAAGCTTCACCTGATATCGTGGATATTCCCTTTGTCTCTAAACGCTTGACTAAATAAAGGAGGAAAGAACGTGGAATTTGTTATTATACTGGTTAAATCATTGATTATTGGAGGATTGCTGGGATTTGCTGCAGGAGCCGGAGCAGCCAGAATGTTCCATGCACCAAGTACACAAGGCTTAGGTGCGTTTCGTACACTGGGAGAAATGAATGCCTGTGAGGGAGACCCGGCTTCACATTTTTCATTTGGATTAGGTTTTTTCTTCAATGCTTGGGCATCTGCAGTAGGAGCGGGAGCCTTTACACAGGATGTGACGCACCGCGTGGTACCTAACTGGGCAGCAGCGGCTTTGCTGACTAAGAATAAAAATATTGAGCAGACGATGCATAATCCCCAAAAAATGGGGATCACGGGTGCTGTAGTGGGTATGGCTTTAGTTGCCTTCTTGAATACGACGGCTGCCGCAATCCCAGAAGCGCTACAAGTAACAGCAGTTGCGGTCTTAGTACCCGCTGCTACGACACTGATCAATATCGTCATGCCAGTTTTGTTTTGGTTGGCGGCGATCGATGCTGGGAAAAGAAGTGGTTTCTGGGGAACACTTTTTGGAGCACTTGCGCAAATGATCATGGGCAATGCGGTACCTGGTGTCGTATTGGGAATCTTAGTAGGAAAAGGAGTCGATGATTCTGGCTGGACTCGTACGACGAAAGTCATTCTGGCGGCAGCAATCTTACTCTTTGTTTTCAGTGGCTTCTTCCGAGGCTTCGACTTACAAATGCTCGAAAGCTTCAACATAGGTATTCCGAACTGGTTAGAGAATTTACACGAACTATTCACAGTGAATTAAGGAGGGGCATAAAATGAAGACAGTAGAATTAACAGAAGAACAAAAAGCAAAAAGTTTTTGGTTTGCGGACTGGTCGTTTCCAATCTTGGTTGGTTTGATGGCATCGGCAGTCTTTACTGGGACCCACATGTATATGGAGTATGGCGTAGGTGCGTTCAATGAAGTGTCGATCGTAGCAATGCTGAAAGCTGGATTGGATGGCGGTTCTTATGGTGCTGCGGCAGCTTTTGGTGCTAGCTTCTTGTTTGCTCGTATTTTAGAGGGATCTCTTGTAGGTATTTTGGATCTAGGTGGTTCGATTTTGACTGGACTAGGAATCGGGATTCCAGCGATTTTATTAAGTTTAGGTATAACAGCTCCCTTAGAAAGTTTTCCGCTGGCGCTGTTAACAGGTGGTTTATTAGGTGTTATTGTAGGTGGAATCATTGTACTGATCCGTAAGTTTACGATCAATCAGTCGAATTCTACGTTCGGAGCTGATATCATGATGGGTGCCGGAAATGCCTCGGGACGGTTTTTAGGACCTTTATTAGTTATTAGTGCAGCCTCTGCGTCTATCCCGATCGGCATTGGCGCAACGATTGGTGCGATCATTTTTTACAAATGGGAGAAACCAATTGCTGGGGGCGCGATCTTAGGGGCGATGGTCCTTGGCGCAATTTTCCCAGTAGCAGTTTCATAAAAATAGATCAAATAAATAAAAACATCCTTAAACTCAACTTTGAGGATAAGGATGTTTTCATTAGGAGGAGCAAGGATGAAGCAGACAGTTTTAAAAGGTGGAAAATTGATCACTGGTGAACGCTGCGATGTTGTTTTTCAGGAAGGTAAGATCGTTGAGGTCTCCTCAGAAGTAGAGATTGATAACAAAGAAGTGATCGATATCGAAGGGAAGTATCTTTCTGCCGGTTGGATCGACGATCATGTTCACTGCTTTGAAGAAATGAGTCTATATTATGATTTTCCGGACCAAATCGGTGTGGAAAAAGGTGTGACCACCGTGATTGATGCTGGCACGACAGGTGCGGAAAATATTCGACGTTTTCATCAGCTGGCGGAAGTGGCCAAAACCAATGTCTATGCTTTACTAAATATTTCCAAATGGGGAATCGTCGAGCAGGATGAATTGGCGGATCTGACTAAGATTCAGGAGGAATCAGTGGCTCAAGCGATCCATGACCTACCGGAATTCATCGTGGGGATCAAAGCACGTATGAGTAAAACGGTGATCGGAGAAAATGGTATTACACCACTGGAATTAGCGGAAAAAATACAAGAAGAAAATAATCAGCTACCTTTAATGGTCCACATCGGCTCTGCGCCACCCGAATTGGCTGAAACCTTGGACATGATGGAAAAAGGTGATGTTCTGACTCATTGTTTTAATGGAAAACCAAATGGGATCGTAGATCAGCAAACCACCAAGATCAAGGATTTTGTCTGGAAAGCCTATCGAAAAGGTGTTATTTTTGATATTGGACATGGAACAGACAGCTTCAATTTCGACGTGGCTGAACAAGCGTTGGCGGAAGGAATGAAGGCAACATCGATCAGTACCGATATTTATATTCGCAATCGCACCAATGGCCCTGTCTATGATTTAGCGACAACCATGGAAAAACTACATGTCGTCGGTTATTCATGGGCAGAGATCTTAGAAAAAGTCACGACTGTTCCTGCAGATAATTTCCATTTAACAAATAAAGGAAAATTAGCAGCTGGTTTTGATGCAGATATCACCGTTTTTGAATTGGTCGAGGGTACAAAGGAATTGGTAGATTCTAATGGCAATACCCGGACAGCTATACAACTGATCAAACCAGTAAAAACAATTATTGGAGGAAGACTTTATGACAATTAGCTACGAAAAATTTGATTTGAAGGAGGTCATCAATGCTTCCGGACGCATGACGATCTTAGGTGTCTCCAAAGTTTCTGAAGAAGTTTTGGCGGCTCAGCGTTTTGGTGGCGAACACTTTTTCGAAATGGAGCAGCTAGCAGTCCAGACAGGGGCCTATTTAGCTCGATTATTAAAAGTGGAAGATGCTCAAATCGTTTCTTCGGCCTCTGCCGGGATCGCTCAATCAGTCGCAGCGGTGATTGGTCAAGGAGACTTGTACCATGCGTATCACCCTTATACAAAGAAGAGCACAAAAAGAGAGATCCTTTTACCCAAAGGGCACAATGTTGATTATGGAACGTCAGTGGAAGTGATGGTGGAACAAGGTGGTGGGACTGTTGTCGAGGCTGGTTACGCCAATATGTGCTCGGCCGAACATCTGGAAATCATGATCACCGAACAAACGGCGGCGATCCTTTATATCAAAAGCCATCACACCGTCCAAAAAAGTATGCTGACAGTAGGAGAGGCTGCAGAAGTTGCCCAACGTCATCAGCTACCTTTGATCGTAGACGCTGCTGCTGAAGAGGATCTCTTCAAATATATCGATGCCGGTGCAGATCTAGTCATTTATTCTGGAGCGAAAGCCATTGAAGGCCCTAGTGCCGGACTAGTTATCGGTAAAAAAGAGTACATTGAATGGGTTCGCCTACAAAGCAAAGGGATCGGTCGTGCGATGAAGATCGGCAAAGACAACATTTTAGGTTTCACACAAGCAGTAGAAGACTATCTGATGAATGGCAGTGAAGACGGAGAATCTATGAAAAAAAGATTGCAACCAATGATCGACTCGGTCAATACGATCAATGGACTGTCTGCAGTGATCGTACAGGATGGTGCTGGTCGTGACATTTATCGTGCAAGTGTCAAAGTGACTGGTAAGAAAAATGCTAAAGAGGTCATTGCGGAATTAAAAATGGAAGATCCTGCGGTGTATACTAGAGAATACCAAGCCAATAATGGCATCATCGAGTTCGATGTCCGTTCGGTCAATGCGGAAGAAATGGATAAAATTGTGAAAAGACTTGAACAAATCATGGAAAAAGAAGGAGAATAACTATGTCATTAACCCCCAATTATTTAGAAGATCGGATCTGTCTAAACGTATTAGCTGATTCCGTGGAAAATGCCAAAGAATGCTACGAGGCAGCAGAAGGGCATGTCGTTTTAGGTGTTCTGTCTAAAAATTATGACAGCGATGAAGCAGCCATTGAAGACATGAAAAAATATCAAGAAGCGACAAACAATGCCTTGTCTGTCGGTCTAGGAGCAGGAGATCCTAATCAAAGTGCGATGGTTTCTCGTCTTTCTGCTGTTTTACAGCCACAGCATGTCAATCAAGTCTTTACTGGTGCAGGAACTTCGCGGGCGGTCTTGGAACAAGAAGAAACGATCGTCAATGCACTGGTTTCCCCAACTGGCAAAGTCGGCTACGTCAATATTGCCACTGGACCATTGAGTTCAAAAGAAGCAGCGGCAGAAATCCCCGTAGACACAGCGATCGCCTTGCTGAAAGATATGGGCGCAAGCTCTGTCAAATATTTCCCGATGAAAGGACTGACACATAAAGAGGAGTACATTGAAGTAGCTCAAGCTTGTGCGCGCAATGATTTCTACTTGGAACCGACTGGCGGCATCGATTTAGAAAATTTTGAAGAAATCGTACAGATTGCCGTCGATGCTGGAGTGAAAAAGATCATCCCTCATGTTTATAGCTCGATCATTGATTCGGCAACCGGCGAAACGAAACCCGAAGATGTCAAAGCACTGTTGGCAATGATGAAAAACACATTGAAATAAGTCCTTAGATTTTTAGACAAAAGTCAGATGAAGCTGCTGCCAGATAAAGAATTTGAAAAGAACATGGATTAGACAGTCGTTGACGTCGGATCCGTGTTCTTTTTTCGTCATAAATGAATCATTTTATGGATGCTAAGATACTAGGGACTATTATTGAGTTGTTGAAAAAGGGTAAGGATTCAGTAGTGTATATTGACTGGCAGAAGGATTGATAAAAAGAATGGTCTAGCTTTGTACATGGTAGTAATTACATGGTATAATATAAGGGAGGAGGAGATGTTATGTCAGCAATAAAAGCCAGAAAACAAGGGAACTCAATAATGATAACAATTCCTAGTGCTTTAGGAGTCCGAGAAGGTGAAGAGTTTTTTTTCATTAAAAAAGACAACGGTGCAATTACGCTTATTCCGAAAGTAGAAGATCACTTTGCAAATGTGAAACCAGGAGAATACTATATGCCAGAGCTAGAAGTAGGTTATGTGCCAGCAGAAGGAGAACTTGATGAAATATAGTCCCAAGCAACGAGATATTGTATTCATAGACTTTGATCCTTCTAAAGGCTACGAAATAAAAAAAAGACGTCCAGCACTTGTTTTAAGTCGGACAGAGTATAATATAAGTTCTAATATGGTTATTGTTTGTCCGATAACAACAACTGATAAAAAAAGGCCCTTTTTAGTTCCTGTACAATCAGTTGATTTACCTTCTGCTTCCAGTAAAGTGAACACAAATCAAGTTTTTTCTTTGGATTATACAGAAAGAGCTGGTAGAAATATTCAGTTTGTTGAGAATATGGAAGAAGAACAATTTTATCATATTGCTCAAAAGTTCTTGCACAATTTTGGATTTAACTTTTTTTAAAGAGAGGATATAGAAATTTTTAGTACATCCTATCATTGAGAAACAAAGGAGATGTGTCTTGTAGTCATCTTTCATTTAAAATATTTTCTAATCAAAACCTCCAGTGTGAACTGGAGGTTTGTTCTTCGGCTGAAAGCCTCTTTTACCGGCCATAGCCTAAAAGGCTTCCTGAAAGATTTCCCGCTTGCACCACTTTTACTCACTGATCCTTAAAGAATCTCTTTCCGATTATTGTGGGAACTTATTTCTTAAGTCATATTTATAATTTCTTTGAAAAAAGAATTCCCACCATGTTAACAATGATTCTCGTTCCAATGATTACCTTGTTAATTATTGCTCCTCTTCAATTGATTGCTTTAGGACCTGTTGCTTCATATGCCAGCATCTATTTAGAAAGAGGGATTGCTTGGTTATTCGCGACAAACGGAACAATTGCTGGAGCGGTATTTGGATTTGCATTAGCACCAATCGTTATTACTGGCATGCATTATGCTTTTTATCCAAGTGTTCTTCAAAGTATCGCAACATCTGGATTTGACTATTTCTTTATGCCGATTGGCGTAGTATCTAACTTATCTCAAGCGGTAGCAACATTGGCGGTTATGATTAAAACAAGAAAAAAAGATACTAAAGTCTTAGCTGCTTCAACAGGTATCACAGCATTATTTGGAGTAACTGAACCAGCAATGTATGGAGTTACATTAAAAAATAAACGCGCATTTTATTTTTCATTGATTGGTGCAGGATTAGGAGGGGCTTATGTTATGAATACCAACGTTATTGCATTTGCATTTGCAACTCCTGGAATCGCTGCTTTACCATTATTTATTGATGCAGCCAATTCAATGAATACTATTCATATTTTAATAGGTATAGCAATCAGTATGGGGACATCCTTCATTTTGACATACTTTTTTGCAGTAAAAGAATAGCTAGGACGACAAGGAGAAGAGTATGATCTTACTAGTTATCTTAGTAATGAGAGAAACTGTAAAAATGGAGCTTATAACTAGTCGTTCTATTGAGACGAAATTCATAGAAATAGGACATCGTATGATTGAAGTCAATAATATTTTGAAAAAATTAAGTTCTCAAAATTTTCCTATTGAATTTATTTTTGAAACAAAAGAAGTCTGTGGCATTCAAGTGTTGTATGATTTGAAACCAAAAATTCAAAATGTATATGATTTAATAGCCATAGAAGAAAACAATCATTCATGTATTTTTTTCTTCTTAAGAAAGAAGTCTCAAAATTCTGAAAAGGGCTACTATTTTAAAGTGGGGAACTGAAGGGATTAACTTATGTACAATAGAAAATGAAGAAATCATACTTACAAGAAATTTTTATCAACCGATTAGAAAATCTGTATTGTTTCAGAGTTTAAATTCTGAGAATGTCTACTTCTCTATAATGAAATTTTATGGTAGAGAGATAGAAATTCAGGATGTGATCAATTCTAAAAAGGCTGGAGATAATAGTGCAGATAGAATTTTAAAAGAATTAATAAAAATTATTTCAGATATTTTATTGGAATGTAATATTATAGAACTGCCTAAAAATATTTATGTATCCAAAAATTTCCCGTTATTTAGTGAAAAGGAATTCATTCAATATTTTAATGAAACTGCAGGAAGTCAATCAGTTTTAAAGCTAGAATAAAAAATAAATTTTATAGTGAATATTATGTAATTATAACAAAAATTCGAGGTGATAGGATGATTGAAGCATTGATTTTTGATCTTGATGGTCTTCTAGTAGATTCAGAATATGTTTACCAAAAAGGCTGGATCGTTGCAGCCAAAAATCTTGATATTGAGTTAAGTATGGAACAAACACAGAAATGGAACGGTATAGGATTAACCGGGATTCAAGAGATCTTATTGAAGTCTGTATTGTCAAGTAAAAGAGAGTTTGAGCTCCTTGTTGAAGAATTGGATAAATATATTGAGACTCATTTACATGAAATTAAACTGAAACCTTATGCGTTAGAAGTTCTTACTAAAGCTAAAGAACAAAATCTCAAACTAGGGCTAGCCTCTTCTTCATTTAGAAGACAAGCAACCAATATACTTAAGCCACATGGATTACATGATTTTTTTGATTCTATTGTTACCGGAGATGAGGTAGTTCGCATGAAGCCTGATCCGGAAGTTTACTTGAAAAGTATAGAAAATCTTAAGGTTAATGTTGATCGAGTATTTGCTATTGAAGATTCAATTATAGGAGGAACAGCAGCAACCAAAGCTCAATTAAAGGTTTTTCTTATTCCGGATCAAAGTTTATCTAACAAATATTCGATTAAGGAAAAGAGTCAAGTTGATATTATTCAGGGAGCGTCAATAATTTTGTGTAAATGGTTCTTCCCTACTGTAAATTGTTTCTAATTCTCCATCGGTTGACTCAGCATTTGTTCGAGCTCGCCTTCGGCCTGTTGGAAACCTTTATGACTGCGACCTAGGAATTTTTGGTTGTGAGTATCAAAAGACGAGACTAAGAAACGTTCCATCGACTCTTCATTTTGGAACTGTTCCTTGCGGTGGCTGTATTTCTTGATTTGCTTATTAAAGGATTCAATCAAGTTCGTAGAGTAAATAGTCTTGCGTATGGCTAATGGGAAATCATAGAAAGTGAGCAGGTAATCGTTCGAAAGGATCGATTCCACCATTTTTGGATAGCTGGTTTTCCATTTTTCCGCAAAAGCACCACGTGCTTCCAATGCCGCCTTTTTAGATGACGCTTGATACACCATTTTAAAATCATCACAGACTTCCTTACGATCATCGACACGCACTTTGTGACTGATATTACGGGAAACGTGCACACAGCAATGTTGAAAACGGGCTTTGGGGTAGAACCGCTGCACGGCCCCTGCCATCCCCTTTAAGCCATCCGTGATGAAAAGGAGGACGTTTTTCACGCCACGTTCCTGGAGGTCTATTAAAATCTCTTCCCAAATCGTGATAGATTCAGTTGGTGCAATCGCATAGCTCAACACTTCCTTTGAACCGTCCGGGCAAATGCCAACTGCGATATGAATGGCTTCCTTGGCGACGGTTTTCCGCTTTAAAGGGATATAGGTTGCGTCCAAATAAATAGCGGCATAACGGTCATGAAGCTCATGTTCCTTAAATGAAGTGACTTCTTCCGTAAATGATTTAGTCATATTGGACATGGTTTGGGGCGTGTAGTGATGCCCATACATTTTCTCAATCAAGTCTGCGATTTCCGACATGGTAATACCTTTTCGGAAGAGGTGAATGACGGTCTCCTCTAAGGTATCATTCGTCCGTCTATAAGCAGGAACAGTCTGTTGCTTGAACTCGCCGTTGCGGTCGCGCGGAATCTGGAGATGAAGTTCCCCGTACTCGGTCTTGACCGTACGGTCATAGGAGCCGTTACGAGAATTACCCGTGTTAAAACCAATGCGATCGTACTTTTCGTAATCGAGGAAAGCCGTTAACTCCGTTTTGAGAAGCGTATTGACAGCTTTTTCCAAATGGACACGGAATAATTCATTCAAATCGCCTTTGTTCGCTAGAGTCTTTAGAATTTCTGTAGTAAAATCGTTCATATGGAAGTCCTCTTTTCTGTGAATGTGTTGTGGTAACTCTATTCTACAGAAGGGACTTCCTTTTTTCTATTTACACAAAATATTTTACACTCTCATCAAATCATTAGAATCGTGATAAGACATTGTATTAAATCTAATCCTTTATCCATTTTTTATCAATCTTACTTCGCACCATCTCCAATACTTATTAGTTGCCAGGTTAACTGTTATCAG
>NZ_JBSMVT010000021.1:0-54812 GCF_053760925.1 Enterococcus olivae | reverse complement strand
GTTTTCGAGCGCCTAAGGCGATCCAGAAAATGGATTTAAACTAATTATCGAGTAAATTTTTACCCAATTCTGTTTCAAGGGAGCAGTCTGCCCTTAAATAGGTAAAAGTTTTTTAAAAAGCTTTATCTAAGAGTATACAGTCTGAAAACAGATTATTTTTAGAGAAAATACCTGACCTTATTTCAAAATAGGTTATTCGTTCGATAAAATAGATTAAATATTGAGCTATGAATTATTCAGCTACATTAAAAATACTTACAAAGCATTGACTACGTAATCAAATACAGCCATTTCCTTTGGCTGTGACCGAAAAGCAAAGTCTGGATGCCATTGCACACCCAGCAGACGTTCTTTAGGGTTTTCGATTGCTTCAATCAAGCCATCCGTACAAGTCGCACTCGTCTGAAATCCGCCAGCCAACTGGTGAATCCCTTGATTGTGAAAAGAATTTACTTGTCCTGTTTTTCCATAAATCTCTCGCAATACACTGGAGTCACTGGTGAGCAAGCTATGAGAAGGAAGGTCTTTAGGAATCGGATCTTGCATATGAACGACTTCTGTAAAAGAATGCAATTCCTGTTTTAAGGTGCCTCCGAAAAAAACATTCATCAGCTGCATCCCGCGACAAACAGCAAACACCGGTTTTCCTTGTTTCAATGCTTCGTCCATCAGAGCCAGTTCAAAACGGTCTCTTTTGTCCAGATAGCTACCTTGGACGGTTTGCGTTTGCTTGTAATAACGCGGAGAAACATCTTGACCGCCTGCCAGTATCAGCTTGTCGATTCGAGAGACATACTCTTCTGCCAATTCCGGTAGATCCATCGGCAGAACCATTGGTAAGCCACCTGCTTCCTGCACACCTCGAACATAACCATTTGGTGTATAGCTGATCGACATATGATGGAGTGTTTCTCCTGCATCACGTACTTCATTGGCTGCAATTCCTACAACGACACGTTTCATCCTATCCTTCCCCCTTCTTGATTATTTTTTATTTGTTCAAATCATAAGCGGTCGTCTCTAAGAAGTCAACGCAGTTAGTGATCAATATTTTCTATCATTCTTCTAGACACAGCTCCTTCTGTCAACAGGAAAAAAACGCACAGATATCCCTATCCATGCGTTTTTATTAATGAATCACACCACGATAAACCTTTTTAAAGTAGAAAATCCGCGCAATCAGGTAATAGATGAATTGAATCATCAAGAATACACCTAAGACCTGCCAGCCAGCTATCTGCATACCGAGACCAAACAAATGATACATCGCCGTGAGTGCGACTGCGCCATGGACAAAAGAAACTGTGATCGGTGTAAAGAAGAGAATCCCCACTTGTTGATAGACCATTTTCTTCAATTCTTTTTTTGATAGACCTAATTTATAGATCATCTTAAACTTCTCGATGTCATTGTCCATGTCACTGTATAAACGGAAGTACAGAAAGCTTCCCGCTGAGACAAAGAAGACAATCCCAATAAAGATTCCTACAAACAAAATAGGTGCATAGCCCTTGATGATCGTGTCCTTCAAGTACTCTGTCGATTGAATACCATAGGTTTCCAGTTCAGATAATTCCTGACCGGCAGCAATCTGTGCTTCTTTGCTCCCTTTGGTCACTTTCCAGTAAGTATCTTGATACACGTTTCCTCGAGAAGAGACACTATCAGGTAGAATCACTGTGGTCATATAGACCGCTAACAGATCCGATTCGACCATCTCCTCAACAGGGTATGTCTGACCATCGATTTCAACAGAAGCTACCTGTTGTGAGTTATCAAAAACTTGGGCGGAGCTTAGTTGAACCGCTTGGCCATCCGTCTTGATCGTTTCTTCATCGAAGGTCTGCGCCACTTTGTTAAACTCTGACTCCGTAATGTATTGCAGCTGTTCATTCGTATAGTAGGTGAAAGAAACCTTCTCTGCTTCGATATGATGCTTATCTAGCACCTGATCGACAGCAGCAATATCCTGAGGCTCATTACCCATCACTGAGTAAGAATACGGCGTCACACCGATACCACCTAGAAAGATTTCCTGCACACCATACAAGGTACCGATCGCTGCAAAGGTCACAGTAGAGATGACTGAAACAAGGAAGAAACTACGCGCGTTGTCTTTCATTCGGAAGGCTAAATCAGAGAGCACGACCATATTGGTTTTTTTCCAAAAAAAGCTCGCTCTTTTTTTCATTCTCTCAATAATAAAGAGACTTGATTGATTGAATAGGAAGCTAGTTCCCAGTACCACAATAAAGACAACCGGCAAAAAAGCTCCTACAACTGCGGTCCCTTTTGCCCAAAGAGCGACCCCATAACCGCCACCAATCAACAATACAGCCAAGATACTTTTAATGGCAGAGACTTTGAAGCTTCCTTTTCCTAATTCTCCTGCTTTCAACAGTTCCTGCACATTCAATTTTGGCAATCGAAATTGAATGAAGAAAGAGATCAGGAAGAAAAGAATACTGAAAGAAAGCACCGTCAGTAGTAAAGAATTCGTTGGAAAATACGAGTTAAAGTCGATACCCAAAGTCACTCGGGAAAGCCAGAGAATCAATTGAGAGAAAGCAACACCAAATAGACTGCCAAATATCGTCGCAAAAAAGCCGATCACCAAATTTTCAATGAAGACCATCCGTCGTAGCTGCTTGGGACTCATCCCCTGGATCATCAGCAGACCAAATTCTTTTTTTCTTGACTGCAAAAAGACGCCCATTGAATACATGACAAAGAAAAAGGCAAAACCGTAAATCAGGACAGCCGATCCAAGCATGCCTATTTGAACAGCCTGATTCAAGCCGTCACTCAAACTAGGATGGAAGGCAAAGACACTAAAGGTAAAAAAGACCATTACAGAAAACAAGGTACTGAGAAAATACGCTAAGTACAGATGCTTGTTGCGCATTGTATTGCGTACAACAAACTGTCTAAAATTCATTGTCAACGCCCTCGATTCTAGCTAGCTCTTCTAAAATCTCTTCATAAAAAGCTTTTTGATCCGCTGTGCGGCGAATGTCATGAACCAGTTCGCCGTCTTTAATGAAGACGATTCGCTGACAGTAGCTTGCTGCCAAAGGATCGTGGGTGACCAATAGGATCGTCGCCTGTTCTGCTTCGTTCAATTGTTGAAGCAGTCCCATGACATCCTTGGAGGATTTTGTATCCAGATTGCCTGTCGGTTCATCCGCAAGTAAGAGCTCCGGTTGATGAACCATCGCTCTAGCCACAGCAACCCGCTGTGCCTGTCCGCCAGAAATCTCTGCAATCCGTTTGTTCAGCAGTCCTTCAATTCCCAAACGCGGGGCGATATCACGAACCTTCTTTTTCATCACAGCTACCTTTTCACCATCCAATGTCAATGGCAGGACGATATTTTCTTCAACAGTCAAGGTTGGCAGCAAATTAAAAGATTGAAAAACAAACCCCAGCTGCTTCCGACGAAATTGAGCGATTTTTTCCTGATCCAATTCGTTAGGATTCTTACCATTCAACAGAATTTTTCCACTGGTTGGCTGATCAATGGTTGCCAAAAGATTCAAAAAAGTGGTTTTCCCACTCCCAGAAGGTCCCATGATCCCAACAAACTCGCCATCATTAACGGTGAAGTCGATTCCTTTCAATGCTTCATATTGGATTCCTTGTCCATAAACTTTTCGTAATTTTTCTACTTGTAACATGATTACGCTCCTTTTGATTTTTTGATAGTTTCAGTATATAAAAAAAGTAGCTTACAAGACATTGATGAAAATAACAGCAAACGAACAATTTTGTCATGTCGATTATTGGAAGCATAAGACTTTTTTTATTTTGACCATATAAAAAGAATCAGCTACTTGGCAGCTCAAGCACCTGATTCTCAAATTTCTTAAATTATTGGATTTTCGGCAACTCTTCGGAGGTGATGTCAAATAGATTCAGTCTATCTACTCTATTCAGGAACCAACTCCCAGTCTGTCTGTCTATCCAGTACGGTTAAAAAGGGATTTGAACCAATAATAGTATAGTATTTACCATCAATCCTCATGTTGTTTTCATCAAAATCAATCGAAAAACCACCTACATCACCTCGAGCATCGATCCTATAAATTTTTTCGCCACTGTTATAAGGTTCTCTTTCTTTTAGCCTCATGTCGGATACTTCACTCATAATTTAGGAGATTTCTTCTTCATCTCGAAAAAAAATTTGCTCTAAATCATACCCTCGATAGACAAATAACTGAATAATGTCTCCATATTGCTCCTCCAAGAGTTCCCGTTCCTCACCAAAAGTGGTCATTTGGGAATAATGCCGAATAGCCATGACTATTATGGCGAAGACTATCCAGAGTCCCACTATTTTCTTCTTAATTCTGACATCCCCTCTTCCTACAATGCGATATAAGCTGTTCTAGTGTATGTCCAATCTAAGCGAACTATCAATAAAGGATTTTCAGTAACCCATTATATAGTTTTGTATTTAGTAAGCGTCAACTACATTTCAACCGTAACAAAAACTATCATTCATTTCAATAACAATCAATAGACAGCATGTGTCCAGACACTAAGATATTGTTTCCCACTTAGTTGTTATTTCAAGACTTCCAACAAGTATGGATTGTATCTTTTCATATAGTAATAATCCTTTTCAGTTGGAATAAGTTTTGTTTTCCCATCATTTTTAAATGGCAAAATGGCAGCGAAGAATACACCTATGAAATGCTAAAGCACGTATCTTATAGATTTAAATCATTTGAGACTATGAGAAGAAGAATCTTTATGGTCAATCCATTGATTGAAGTAACCTAAAAAAATCCAAAACAGAAATGTTCACTTTCTGTTTTGGATTTTCTTCAATCTAACTCATCCGTCCTCATTGATAACGAGTCCTTCTTTTTTATAAGTGTATCAAAACACAGCTAAAAAAACTGATGCAACTACTTATGATCCTATTACGTTAGGTCTTCCGGATAGCCTTCTTCATTGAACTCTTCTAGCGTTTCTGCGACTAATACCTTCCGAGGCTTGCTGCCTTCTGAAGGTCCGACAACACCATTGGCTTCTAGTTCATCCACCAAACGAGCAGCGCGGTTGTAACCGATACGGAAACGACGTTGTAAGAGTGACACACTGGCTGTCTGCATCTCAACCACTAGTTCTTTGGCTTGATCGTACAATTCATCCTGTGGTTCACTGCTACTGGATCCAGAGGACACTTCCTCTTCAGAAACCATCATTTTTTCTTCATAATTTGCTCCCTGCTGATCGGTAACAAATTTGACTACTGCTTCCACATCTTGGTCGGAAATAAAGGCGCCCTGCACACGAATTGGTTTGTTTTCACCCATCGGTAAGAAGAGCATATCTCCACGACCCAAGAGCTTTTCTGCACCATTGGAATCAATGATCGTCCGTGAATCTGTCCCACTCGATACAGCAAACGCCATCCGTGAAGGAACATTGGCCTTGATGATTCCGGTAATAACATCCACACTTGGTCTTTGTGTTGCCAAAATCATATGGATCCCTGCGGCACGAGCCATTTGAGCCAGACGAATGATTGCATCCTCGACTTCATTGCTGGCGACCATCATCAAATCTGCCAACTCATCAACGATCACCACGATAAAGGGTAGGATCGGATTTTTTTCACCGGTCTCGCGATTTCGACTGGTGATCATTTCATTATAGCCCGTAATGTTTCTGGCTCCTGCTGCTGCAAATTTTTCATAACGCTCTTCCATTTCCTTCACGACTTTTTGCAGTGCCTGCGCCGCTTTTCGAGGATTTGTCACAACAGGTGTCAATAGATGCGGGATCCCATTATACACATTCAGCTCGACCATCTTTGGATCGACCATCATCAGCTTGACTTCATGCGGTTTTGCCTGCATTAAGATACTAGTGATGATCCCGTTGATCGCCACGGATTTCCCGCTTCCTGTCGAACCAGCAACCAGCAAGTGAGGCATTTTGGTTAGATCCGCTGTTTGAACGCGACCAGAAATATCTCGTCCCAATGGCACTTCCAATAAATTGTCCGGATGCGCTGGTGTCGCTTCGATTACTTCTCGGAAAGAAACCATGCTGACAGCATCGTTTGGCACTTCGATCCCGATCAGTGATTTACCGGGAATCGGCGCCTCCATTCGAAGATCTTTGGCCGCCAATGCTAACGCAATATCATCGGTCAGTCCCACGACTTTGCTGACCTTGACACCAATCGCTGGTTGGATCTCAAATTTTGTCACTGCAGGACCTAAGCTAGCTTTGACCACTTTGGCATCGACACCAAAGCTCTCAAAGGTTTTTTCAAGCACCGTGATGTTCTGCTCGATTTTTTTGTATTCGCCGCTTTGATCCGTTTGTTGAACTGCACCCAGTAAGTTGGACGGAGGTAGTTCATAATCTTCGTTTTCAACTTCTTGAGGAATCTCAAAATCCAGTTCTTCTCCGTCTTCAGGCTCTGACTCGACGGATTTTTTCTTTGGTCTGGCTGTTTGTTCTGAAGCAGCTCTCTCTTGCTGTTGAAAGCTGTCGATCGGAACGAAGCTCAATTGCTCTGGTTCGATTGATAGTTCCTGAACTTCCTCCTGTGCCAATTTTTCGCCTGGTGATAATGGTCGCACTTGATTTTTTTCCTGTTCCCTGACCTCTGCTAAAATAGCTTCTCGTTCAGCTGCTTTTTTCTCAGCCTTGGCTTGTTTTTTTGCCTGTCGGCGTTCTGTACGTTGTGCTTGTTTCTCAGGATCTCCTTCAATCAATTGCTGTAGCTTTTCTTTGATCAAATGCAAGCCTTCCAGCAACTGCTGGGCACTCATCTGACTCACAAGAAATGCTCCCACCAGAATCAATACGATACTAATGATGTAGCTACCAATTTGAGCAGATAGAAAATAGGTCCCTTGATACAACAAAGCACCCAACATTCCACCACCAACATTTTCAGCAACTTGGTTATTTTGGATATCGCTTAACAGAAGTTGCCAGGTTGTATTCAAAATGCTAGAATTACTGGCTTGCATTTTGCTAAACAGAAAAGCATGCCAGAGAATCAGAACGCCACTATAGATCAAAAAACTGCCAATGATTCGCTTTCGATTGGTCATTTTCGCTTCGCTGTTCTTGATAACCAGCCAAATACCATAGATGGCTAGACCAATGCATAGAAGATAAAAGGTGTTGCCTCCGACTACTCTAAAGCCGTTGGCAATCAGATTGCCTAAAAATCCCAGTTGGAACAAGCCCAGGATCGCAAAGAAAGCAAACAACAGACCAATGCCGATCAGTGTTAATTTTTCTTGTTGTTGTAATTGTTTTTTTGTTTTTCGTTTTTTGGTTCGGCTTTTTTTCTGCGCCAATTTCATCCCTCTTTTCATTCTGTTTCATTATACAAAAAAAAGAGAGGGAACACAAAGTTCACTCTCTTTCTATCACTATCTATTATTGAGGAAAGACATTCTCGCCAAACCATTCTTCTGAAATCTCTTCAAATGTACCATTTTCCAACAATTCTTGGAAACCAACATTGATTTTTTCGGCCATCTGTTCGTCGTTTTTACGAACACCCACGGCATAATCTTCTTCTTCAAAAGAACTGTCAATCAAATTGAATTGATCCATTTTTTCTGTTTGTGTCAGGTAGTACTCTGCATAAACACTGTCGATCAAGAGGCCTTCAATACGTCCAGCCTCCAAATCAATAAACGCTTCATTGAAACTTGCATATAGCGTTGCTTCATTGTCTTTAACGATATCTTTCAAGACTTCCGGTTGTTCATTGAAGACGTTGTAGCCAGAGGAACCTTCCTGCACGCCTAAGATTTTGTCATCCATGGCAGCGAAGCTATCGATTCCAGAATCTTTTTTCGTTACCAAAATTTGATAACTCTTCATATAAGTATCTGAGAACAACACTTTTTCCTCACGTTCAGCGGTGACGGTATAACCGTTCCAGATCATATCGATACTGCCGTTGTCGAGTTCGCTTTCTTTCATTGCCCAATCGATCGGTTGGAACTGTACTTCTGTATCTGTTAATTCAAATAGTGCAGTAGCCAAGTCAACGTCAAAACCTGTCAGCTCCCCTGCATCGTCACGAAAGCCCATTGGTACAAAGGTATCATCGAGACCGACAATCACTTCTGCTTTGTCCGCTGCACTTTCGACATCGCCCGATCCTTCAGTATTTCCTGTCCCACAAGCACCTAATAATGTTAACCCTGCAACCATCAATAATCCTGTTGATTTTTTCATTTTTCTTCCTCCTACTGTTAGACCGGTGAAACTTCTAAAAGCTCATCCGCTATATTTTTTGCAAAAGCGAGATCATGCGTGACCACGATCTGCGTAACTCCCTGTTTTTTCAAATTCAAGATCAAGCTTTCCACTTGCTGACGCAAGGCAGGATCTAGTGCACTGGTCGGTTCGTCGTAAGCCAATACTTTCGGATCCATCGCCATTGCCCGCGCAATTGCCACCCGTTGCTTTTGTCCGCCAGATAGCTGATAGGGGTACTGTTGCAATAATCCCGACAACCCTAATTGTTCTGCCAGCTGATGACCTTTTGCTGTGTAAGCTTCTTTCGACTGCTTCAAGACCATTTTTGGTGCTAGTGTGATGTTTTCAAAAACACTTAAATGCGGAAAAAGCTGAAAGTCTTGGAAAACCACTCCAACGACTTGTTCCTGTTCCTTCAAATTGGTGGGATCAAACACCTGTCCATCTAATAAGAAGTTTCCGCTGTCTACACTTTCTAAGCCAGCCAGTGTGCGCAGCAAGGTCGTTTTTCCTCCGCCAGAAGGGCCGACGATTGCCAAAATACTGCCATCAGGAATCGTCAAATCCAAGTCTGTGATCACTTTTTTTTCACCAAATGATTTGGTGATTTTTTTTAATTCCAGCATTCCTGTTCCCTCCTAACGGTAATAGCTCAAACGTTTTTCAATTTGTTTTAAAATGACAGTAAAGACACCTGTCATTACCAGATAAATGATGCCGACACCAATCAGCGGCAACAGCGTCGCTTCACGTTCCATGGCGATTTTTCCGATACGCATTACATCGGACAAACCTAGAATATAGATCAATGAAGTATCTTTGACTAAGCTGATCACTTCATTTCCGACAGAAGGTAAGGTGATCTTACCGACCTGAGGGATAATGATTTTAGAGATCGTTTGCCAAGAGGTCAGCCGCAGGACCTGAGCAGCTTCGTATTGCCCCTTCGGAATCGATTGGATCCCTCCACGAAAAATCTCAGCAAAATAAGCGGCATAGTTTAAAATAAACGCAATGACTGCTGCTTCAAATCGGTCAAAAACGATTCCGACAGTTGCTAGACCGTAAAAGACGAAAATCAATTGCAGCAGCAAGGGAGTCCCTCGCATCAGCCAAATGTAGAGCTGGATCACTGGTTTGAAAAGTTTTGATTTGCTGCATAAAATAAATGCTAGTAAAATACCTAGCGGGATCGAACCAACCAATGTGAATGCAAACAACTGAAAGGTAACGATTGTCCCTTTAAATAATTGCGGGAAAACTGAAATAAGTAGTTCCATTATTTTTCCTCCTTAAAATCTTTTTATCATTAGAAAAACCACCTGGTCAGTCCTCGGCTATTTAACCCAAGAGGACGCTGATCACGTGGTTCCACCTCATTTTATCTTCTCTTCACAGAAAAAGATCTCTGCTGGTTCTTGATACGGAACTCAAAAAGAAAATAAAAAAGTCCTCTAGTCACAAAGACTAAAGGACGTAAAATACGTGGTTCCACCTTTTTTTCGTTTGTTCCTCACAGAACAAACCTCAGAAAGTTATCTATCAATAACCATGGCTGTAACGGGCTACCCGGACTTTCCTACTTCAAGCTTCAGAAAATCGACTCCAAGATGTGTTTCACATGCCTTTACTGTCTCTTCTCACCTACCAGAGACTCTCTGCAAAATAACCGACCATGCTACTCTTCTTTTCGATGTCTTTTTTTAAGTTGTTTCCTACTTTACTCTCTCCACAGAAAATTGTCAATCCTTTTATTGAAAAAATCTGAAAATTCCGATTTTAAAATTTGTAGTTGCATTTCTCTTCACTGCATAAGGAAGTCTGCTTCTGTCAAGATTGGCTGAGACTAGCTCAAGCGACCAGCCCCCTCAGGCTATTCAACAAGGTGACTGTGCTACCATATTATTTCGTTACGCTAACTGTAAAAGAACTCTCTAGCGTAACGGAGAGAGAAGCTTGCGTTGTCCCCGTGCTGAGAATTCAATGTGAATTAGTCTCAGTGCCAATTTTATTGGTTACTGAGACTTTGAAGCTTGAAAACGACTCAATCGTCGTTAAGTAACCGACCGTTGTCATGCCAAGCACCATACATAATGCCTTTTTCCGTGTTCTCTAAAAACTTTTTTAGTCTTCTATCATAAATGTTTTTATCCTTATAGTAACTCTGAATGGTATCGATTCTGATTCGTTTGTAGAGTTCGGGAAAAGCCTCGTAATTCTGTTTTATCTCAGGATGACTATTTATTTTACTTTCGATATCAGCTATTACTTTGAAGCGACTGATTGCCATGTCTGGCAACACGTTTTCTCCCTGGTCAGTCATTAATCCCAATGTCCTTAACCTTCTCACTCTTTCTTTATTCAATTCTGTCCAATTGCTGTTTTTTCTTCGAGGAGAGATGCGCTGAGCCGTCTCTGTCTCAGATATTTTTTTCTTGGTACTATCGATCCAACCAAAACAAAGAGCTTCTTCTACGATATCTAAATAGTTCAAATTGTCTTTATTTATGACAACCCAACATTCTTTGCTAGAGGTTGCATTTGTTGATAACCAATTTCTTAATTCTTCACGATTAGCAGGTGTTACTATTGTCTTAAGATTCATTTTTTATCATTCCTTATTGATAGTAATCTAATACGACCTGAAGAAACTCTCTAAAAGTATTGATCAGCTGCTTTTTGGCTGTCTCGGTCTCGCATTTTTTTGATAGGTTTATTTTAACAAATTTCAACTTAAGATTCGAACGTACGTTCCCTTTATTATTAGACCACTTATTTAAATAAAAAATCCAAGAGGCTAAATAGAATTCTCTTTCACTTCCTCTAAAATTACTATACAATGCTAGTGAAGATGATTTAATTAAAAGAGGTGATTTACCAGTGAATCTTCAAGAGTGGCAAGGGATCTATCCCTCAGCTATTGTACAAACAGTCCCGACGGAAGATCCTGATTTTCTGTCTATTTTTGTAGAAAATAAATTTCTTTGGATTCCTAAAAAAGCCTTATCTAAGACTGAAGAAAAGCTAGTACAAGCTTTGACAAAGGCTCAACAACCGGAAATTTCTGCAAAAGAACATCCCTGGTACCCAGCTTTGTTTCAGGGGAAATCTGCTCCTTCAAAGGATGGTCGATTTCGAATCATCCAAGTGGAATTTACTGCATTGAGTTCTACTTCCATTGAGGATTGGAACAATGAAATTAAAAGTATGTTACCTTCATTAGTGGATTATTTCTTTTTTTCTGATTCCACTTGTTTATTGATCGAAACAGCTAATGAACATGCCTTGTCTCCTGAAGAATTAGAGGGCTTGTTTTTAGCTCTAGATGGTGACTTAGATATGTATACTCGCTTGTTTGTAGGATCTTTTTATCACTACAACTACAATTTCACTCAATTGTTACAAGAAGAGCGTCAACTATTTCAACAAGCTAGTCTAGAAAACAATCAGGTGAAATGCTTTGACCTCAGTCAATCGATCATCCATTATTTTTCTTCGACTTCTGTAAAAGATAGCTATCTCATGCAAGTATTGTATGAGTCTTGGTTTGATAACGATATACCTGAGATTATTGAAAGTTTGTGGAACAATCAAGGAAATGTTAGTTCGGCAGCCAAAGATTTATTTATGCACCGCAATACGTTACAGTATAAAATTGAAAAGTTCCAGATACAAAACCTCACGAATTTAAAAAAGATGAATGATCTGTTTTTATGCTATTTACTCGTTGCTGTTTTCCATACGAATTGAATCTTTTACAAGGTGCACAAAAAGGTCTGACTTTTTTGTGCACGTTTACATTGCGTTTGTAAACCGTTTTCATTTATAGTGAATGTATCAAATACAATAATTGAAAGAAGGAACTTACCCATGGTAGAAATGGCCCTGACTCATGTATACAAAAAATATGACAATGCAGAAAATTATTCTGTTACTGACTTTAATTTAGATATCCAAGACCGCGAATTTATCGTATTCGTTGGTCCTTCCGGTTGTGGTAAATCAACCACTTTACGGATGATCGCTGGATTGGAAGACATCACTGAAGGAGAACTTTCAATAGGCGGCAAAGTCATGAATGATGTAGCTCCCAAAGATCGTGACATCGCGATGGTTTTCCAGAACTATGCCTTGTATCCTCATATGACGGTGTATGACAACATGGCTTTTGGTTTGAAGCTTCGTAAATACGACAAAGCTGAAATCAAAAAACGGGTAGAAAACGCCGCAGATATTCTTGGATTGAGAGAATATTTGGAACGCAAACCAGCAGCTTTATCTGGGGGACAACGTCAGCGTGTAGCCCTAGGGCGTGCAATCGTTCGTGATGCAAAAGTCTTCCTGATGGATGAGCCTTTATCCAACCTGGATGCTAAACTACGTGTGGCGATGCGTGCTGAAATTGCAAAACTACACCAACGTTTGGAAACAACTACGATCTATGTTACTCATGACCAAACAGAAGCGATGACCATGGCTGACCGTATCGTTATCATGAAAGACGGTTTCATCCAACAAATTGGTTCACCAAAAGAAGTTTACAACAATCCTACCAACGTCTTTGTTGCTGGATTTATCGGATCACCTGCAATGAACTTTTTCAATGTTACGTTGAACAATGGTATTGTCAAAGATGGTTACGGTTTGGAATTACAAGTTCCAGAAGGTCGTCACAAAGTATTAGTTGAAAAAGGCTATGAAGGAAAAGAATTGATCTTCGGTATTCGTCCAGAAGATATCCACAGTGAGCAAGTGGCGATTGATGCTACTCCAGGATCAGCTGTTCGTTCTGAAGTAGTCGTATCAGAATTACTTGGTGCAGAAACAATGCTTTACACGAGAATTGGTGATACAGAGTTCATCTCTAAAGTAGATGCTCGTGATTTCCACCGTCCAGGTGAGCAAATCGATCTTGCTTTCAATATCAATAAAGCTCATTTCTTTGATAAAGAAACGGAAGAAGTTATCAAGTTACCTTAGTTTTACCAGTTTTCTGTCATGGGAATAGGTCAGTTTCTATCATCCATGCCAAAAACTTTTAAAAATTTTCCTTATCCATCTCTCCCTAGAAAGAGCAGCAGTCGTAGGATTGCTGCTCTTTTGCATAGAATCAGTCTCTGGTCCCTAGCAAGCAGTAGCAATCTTGTGCTACGATAAAATAAGAAAGCAGGTGAAACGATGAAATTTTTAGGAAATTTGATTTGGTTCCTCTTCGGTGGATTTGTTGGTGGACTGAGCTGGTTGGCGGCAGGTATTCTGTGGTGCATTACCATCATCGGGATTCCGATCGGGATCCAGTGTTTTAAACTAGCTGGTCTGAGCTTCTGGCCCTTTGAAAAAGAGGTCGTTTACAGCGACAGTAGTGTCTCAATACTCATTAATATTCTCTGGTTGATCTTTAGCGGACTGCCTTTAGCCTTTGCACACATCTGCAGTGGCTTGCTGCTTTATCTAACGATCATTGGAATTCCTTTTGGTAATCAATCCTTTAAATTGGCTAAGCTCGCACTGATGCCTTTCGGAGCCAGAGTCGTTTCAACAAATAGCTGGAGGTATTAACTATGGAAGCCAAACAACTTGTTCATGAACTGTACAATGATCTGACAAAATCAGGAAGATCTGATGTCAAAGAGATCCAAGAGGTCTTACTCAAGGTCTATACGAAGCTAGATGCTTCAAACAATCCTGTGCGACTGATCAATCGTTTAACAAACTTTATCTACTTTACCGCCTTTACTGAAAAGTTGAAATTCAGTGAGCAGCAAAATAAATGGATCGCTCAATTAAGCGAGATCGGTGGCAAGGCTGGCGTCAATGCTACCCATCGCGGTGCCGTCGGCAGTAAATTCCAATTTTAAGCTAGGATTGTCTCTTAACTAAAAATACAAGGAACTAAAAAAATGCGTCATCAATAAAAACAAAACTATCCGAACAATTTAGAAGGAATGAATCTTCTAAGCTGCTCGGATAGTTTACTTTTATAAGACTGATATCACAGATTTTTTTAGTTATTTTTTCTCCATGGCAGCTTTCAAAGCTGCTGCCAATGGACTTTCTTGTGGTTCTTCTTGTTGCGAATATTTTTTCACCAAACGGCGTTCTTCATGCTTGGTCATTTTCTTTTTGCGTTCATTCTTCGTAGGAACCTTTTCTGTCGTTCCGTCAAACTTACAACGGAAATAAGAACCGTTCTTTCCTTCGATGATCTCCATCTTTTTATGACACTGCGGACAACGATGATTAGAAATTTTCGGATCTTTGCGGCGACGATAGCTACATTCATTGTTGGAGCAGACATAGATCTTACCATCACGTGTGTTCTTCTCTCGTAACAACTCTCCACAATCCGGACATTTTTTCTGTGTCAAAGAAAAATCCTGATACTTTTGCTCGCTGTGCTTGATTTCTTTGACTAGCTGCTGGGTATCTTTTTCAATTTGCTGCAAGAAGCCCTGACTAGAGAATTGGCCTTTGGCGATTGCCTCCAGTTGTTTTTCCCATTTTTCAGTCAGCTCCGGTGAAACAAGCGACGGATTAACTAATTCTAACAATTGCTTGCCTTTCGGAGAGACCTGCAAGCCAGCAGGTGTTCGTTCCATCAATTCTGATTTGATCAGTTTTTCAATGATCTCTGCACGAGTTGCCGGTGTTCCTAAGCTAAATTTTTCCATTTTCCCTAGAAGTGTTCCCTCGTTCAATGGTTTTGGCGGAGAGGTCAGTTCTTTTTTGATAGTAAAATTAGGCGCAACGGTCATGCCTTCTTTCCAGGAAACTGCCGAGCTTTTCTGTTCTTCTTGGCCTTTCCAACCAGCTTCGATCACTTTGTTTTGGGTAAAGATAAAACGATGTTCTCCAAAGGCAACCGTTGCTTTTTGTTGGACTTTTTTATGAGGAGCTGCAAACAGCATCAAAAAACGGGCAACGATCATATTGTAGATTCGCTGTTCATCACTGGTCAGCTTTGCGTAGTTTGCTTTTTGTTCAGTCGGTAGCAAGGCATGGTGATCAGAAACTTTGGTGTCATTGAATACCGCTTTTTGTTGGACTAAGGCTCCGTTTTTCAAATAGCCTTTGACTTCTGGAGCAAAATCAGAGACTGCTTGCAGTCGTTCTCTCATCGTGGACTTCATATCATTTGTTAAATACTTACTGTCTGTTCGCGGATAAGTCACGATCTTATGATTTTCATAAAGACTTTGAACCAGCGATAAAGTTTTCTTCGCTGAAAAATCGTAACGCTGATTGGCTTCCCGTTGAATCTCAGTTAGATCATAGGGAAGCGGTGCGGTCTCGGTCTTGGTTTTTTCCACTACAGAAAGCACCCGTCCATTGCTGTTCATTTGCTTAACTAATTGTTGGGCCGCTTGCTGTTCTTTGATCGCCTGTGGATTTTTTTGTACTAAACGCGCACGCTCTCCTGCAACTTCCAACTCGATCACAAAATAAGTTTGCGGACGGAAGGTTTCGATTTGGCGTTCCTGTTGACGCACCAAAGCAAGCGTTGGTGTCTGTACCCGACCAGCACTTAAATTATCTTGATATTTGACTGTCAATGCCCGTGTGACATTCAAGCCCACCAGCCAGTCGGCCTTTGCACGCGCGATCGCTGACTGATACAGATTATCATATTGCTTTGCCGGCTTTAACTGGGCAAAACCGTCTTTGATGGCCTTGTCCGTCTGGGAAGAGATCCACAAACGTTTGACAGGTTTGTCAAAACGGACCCACTCTAGGATCCAGCGAGCAACTAGCTCCCCTTCACGTCCGGCATCTGTTGCGATGACTGCTTCTGACACATCTTTACGCTGAGCTAGATGTTTGATCGCTTTTAATTGATGGCCTGTTTTCGGCAAGGGTTTGATCCCCAATTGTTTTGGGATCATTGGCAAAGTTTCCATTTGCCAGCTTTGCCATTCTTTATTGATGTCTTCTGGCATTTTTAGTCCCAATAAATGACCAAGGGCCCAAGTGACGATCACTTGAGGTCCTTCATAGTAGTTTTTATGCTTTTGATTTGCGCCCAAAACCTTACTTAGATCTTTGGCAACGCTTGGCTTTTCCGCTAGAATTAGTCGCTTCATACAATTCCCTTTCGCTTTCGATTAATAGTGGCTGGTAATCTTTTAGAAGAGCTAATCCTTTGTATTGTTGTAAATCTTCATCACATTCTTCACACCAACGCTCATCACCATCATTCCAAAAAGCACTCAAATAATTCGGCTTTGCGTGAATGTATTGATAATCGGCATAAATAACCTGCCACTGTTCTTGATAATAGTGTTGTGCTTCCGCTAGTGTTGAAAATATCACTTTTTCTTGGATATCTTTTTGCCATTCTTCAAAAAACCACCAGGGTTCGTTATCACCATACATGGTAATTACTTGATACATGGTCTCGCCCCTTAAACTTCATTTATTATCGTAATAGTAGTCAGTTTTCTCTGGATTTTCAAGAAGTTAGCTTGTGAATCCAACTGCGTAAAACGAGAATTGGGCAAGATCTACTGATATTTTACAGTATAGCATACTTTCAGAGAAGTCTGCTACAGCACCTATATTTTGATAAAATCCAGGATTTTTAGGATCGCTTCTGGCTTGTGAATCATTTTTGAAAATCAGGAAAGAATCGGTCTTTCCTGACGATCGATTGAACACAGTAGTAAAGAAAAAATTGTATCCGCTTGCTTAAAACGGTATAATAAGGCATAATCCCTTGCGAGGAGCGTGAAATTCATGGAAAGTGTCCCTCTGATTGGTTACATCAATCTAGGCTTAGTCGTTCTTTTGATTATTTTAACTATTCGGGCATGGCTCAAAAAGAAAAAATGAGGCTCCTTTTTGTTGCTCTTTGCTCTAAAAATCTACTAGATTCGGCTTCTGATGATTTTTTCACAGAGGCTTCTTTTTTTTCAAGAAATACGCTGTCTTACTTATGGGAGTCTTAGATCGTCCTGCAATTTCGATCCTGTCAGCTTTCCTTAGCCAATTTTTTTCATTGTAACAAAGCTCTGCCAAAATTTCTTGCGTGACATTAAACTTTTACTGTATTCCTATCTTAAACTTACGTATAATGAAAAGAGACTACAGATAAGGAGATTTTCTCATGGCACTTTTACTCAGTTCTACCGGATTATTTTCAGAACAAACTAGACAAGAAGTGATGCGACTGGTTCCCTCTATCACTGAAAAACAAGTGGCCATTGTGACGACTGCCTCTCCTCAAAAGGAACACAATCGCTTTGCTCAACAAGCAAAAACAGCTTTCTTAACGTTAGGGGTCCCAGAAGAACATCTGAGTTTTTTTGATTTTGATACACAGCAGGTACAACAATTAGCCTCCAAAGACATTCTCTATCTGAATGGGGGAAATCCCTATTATTTGCTGAAGGCAATGAAGCAGCAGAAGACCAAAAAAGTCTTTCAACAGCTTTTAGACAAACAGAAATTGATCATTGGCGTTAGCGCCGGAGCTTTGGTCCTTGGACCAGATATTGAACTGATCAATCGTTTTACACCTGAAATGAATCAGGATTTTCTTACCGATCTTCGCGGACTTGAATTAACAAACCGCTATATTTTTCCGCATTACGATCGTGCAGATCTATTTGGAAATGACATTGAAGAAAAAATTGATCGCTTTGAACAAGAACGAAACATCTATGTCCATCGCCTTGATGATCTAGATTATTTGATTCATAAATAAAAGCCTTTGAGTGTGTTTGAACACACTCAAAGGCTTTTTTCTAAATATATTGTAACGTTTTTTCTGCTTTGTAGGCATGGTCGATCAAACCGCCACCAAGACATTCTTCACCATCGTAGAAAACAACAGCTTGTCCTGGAGTGATCGCACGAACAGGTTCATCAAAGATCACTTCTGCACGATGATCCTCTAACAAGCGCACAGTCACACCCGTATCTTGTTGGCGATAACGGAACTTTGCGGTACAACGAAATTCTTTTGGCTTATCTTCGTTAGTAGTAAAGTGAATTTCACTAGCATCTAAGCGATCCGCGTACAAGGCTTCATGATGGAAACCTTGACCAACCAATAAGGTGTTGGTTTCCAATTCTTTTCCAACTACAAACCATGGATCTTGTGACTGTCCGCCACCACCAATGCCTAGCCCTTGACGTTGACCGATCGTATAATACATCAATCCATCATGTTGACCCTTGACTTCACCATCTAAAGTAACCATATTGCCTTTTTGAGCAGGTAAGTAATGACTCAAAAATTCTTTGAAATTCTTTTCTCCGATAAAACAAACACCCGTCGAATCTTTTTTCTTCGCTGTTGCCAAGCCGGCGCGTTCAGCGATTGCTCGAACTTCTGATTTTTCCATATGTCCTAAAGGAAACATCGTTTTTGCAAGTTGTTCTTGTGACAATTGACTTAAGAAATAGGTTTGATCTTTGTTGTTATCGACACCACGAAGCATATGAGCAACGCCATTTTCATCACATTCCACTTGTGCATAGTGTCCAGTTGCTACATAATCCGCACCTAAATCCATCGCATAATCTAAAAAGGCTTTGAATTTGATCTCTTTGTTACACATCACGTCGGGATTCGGTGTACGTCCCGCACGGTATTCTTCCAAGAAATATTCAAATACACGATCCCAATATTCTTTTTCAAAATTGACTGAATAATACGGAATACCGATTTGATCGGCTACCTTTGCGACATCTTTGTAATCCTCTGTTGCCGTACATACACCATTTTCGTCGGTATCGTCCCAATTTTTCATAAAGATACCGATCACATCATACCCTTGTTCTTTCAACAAAAGCGCAGTTACTGACGAGTCCACCCCGCCACTCATTCCAACGACAACACGAATCTTGCTGTTGTCCGTCATGAATATCACCATCATTTCACTATAGATTCTGAAACATCCACGATTTGAAGGTCGCTACTTTTTCAGTATTTGCTATTATACATGAGATTGACAATAATTTCATCTTTTCTATATTAAATTCCAAGTAAAAGAGACTGTCCGGCTAAAATGTACACAATGGTTTCTCACGACAACTTTTGGTGCTCTACAGAAAAGCTGGGTCGAAAGAATCATCCTCTCAACCCAGCTTTTGATTTATACTTTTTCAAATAATCCGCGACTGATAAAACCATCCATCAGGAAATAGAATTTTTCCTGTAGCAAATCATTGGATGTATCTTTGAAGATATTGACTGCTTTTAAACCGTTCGCAGTTGTCACTGACATTTTTAACTTTTGGATGTCTTTATCGACAGTGATTTTCAATTTGAAGCCTTCATTGCTTTGCGGTGTTGCTTCTAATGGACGGATCAGCTGAAAATTACCGCCCTTCGTTTCCGTAAAGCCGTTATCGCGCAGAGTATAACGCTTAGCAGTAGGTGCCAAACGATAGTTCACTGCTGCCCCTAATACTGTGTCTGTTTCTTGGAATGCCATCTTTTCACCTCGTCTAATTCATTTACGTTTATTATAAAGAATTCTAGTTGCTTTTGCTAGTCTCTTTTAGCGCTTCAATCGATGAATAGAATCAATCAACACTTCTGTAAAAGCCTCAAGCTCTTCTTGAGTATTACCGAAACCAAAGCTGATTCGAATCGACTCATGGATTGCCGGACTGTCCTTGCCATACATTGCTTCAAGTACATGGGAAGGCTCTACATTGCCAGCGGTACAAGCGGAGCCTGTTGAAACAGCAAAGCCTTTTAAATCCAAATGCATCAGCAAGCGGTCACTTGGCACACCGATCACTCGTAAATTTACGATATGAGACAATTTGTTTGTAGGATCTCCATTGATTTCGAAGGCGATCTCTGCCTGTTGCAACTGCTCGATCAAATAGTCCGCAAAGGCAGCATATTTTTGCTGATTGTCATTCTGTACTTCTGGTGGGAGCCATTCGATCGCTTCCGCCAAGCCACAGATTGCTGCCAGATTTTCGGTTCCAGCTCTTCGTTTCTCTTCTTGTTCTCCGCCATGCAAAAAAGCCGGCAAAGAGAGTTCTTTTCTCTTGTACATCACTCCGATGCCTTTAGGTCCATTGACCTTGTGTCCTGAAACAGTCAAAAAATCTACTGGAAGAACGCTCAGATCGATCGGGACTTTACCATAAGCCTGAACGGCATCCGTATGAAAAAGTGCCGAATGCTCTTGAAGCAGCTCTCCGATTTCCTGAATCGGTAATAGATTGCCCGTCTCATTGTTGGCAAACATGACCGATACCAAGATCGTATCCGGACGCAAGGCTTCCTTGACAGTTTCTATCGAAAGCTGTCCGCATTCGTCCACTGGCAGATAGGTCACTTCAAAACCCAGCGTTTCCAAATATTCTGTTGTTCGTAGAATCGCTGGATGCTCGATCGTGGTCGTAATAATATGCTTACCTTGACCTTGTCTAGAGAGTGCGGTGCCGATCAGAACCGTATTGTTACCTTCTGTTCCACCACTATTGAATGTGATCTCGTTTGGTGCAGCCTTTAAGCTGTCCGCCACAACTTGTCTGGCAGCTTCTAGATACTGGTGGGCACGTCTTCCATAGTGATGGATACTGGAGGGATTGCCCACCACTTCCAGCATGACCTGACTCATTCGTTCCACAACTTCCGGTCGCATGGGTGTCGTTGCTGCATGATCTAAATATGTCATTTTTTCACCTGCTTTTTTATAAACTCATTCTAACAAACTTGTGAAAAATACCAATCAGAGAAGATACAGTCGCTGTATCTCTCTGATTGGCTCACCTTGTCGAATTATAAATAGTTTTCTTCGTGTAATTTAAACAGAGGGCTCATCGCAGTATTCTCATGGATACGTTTGACTGCTTCTCCCATCAATTTTGAACAAGTAATGTAAGTCAATTTTTCTGGATGACGACTCTCATCTGTCAAACAAGAATCTGTCACACAAATATCTTCAATTAATGCTTCATCAAGATTTTCTTTTGCTGGAGGTGAAAGCAGTGCATGCGAAGCACAAGCATAGATTTCAATTGCTCCTTCTTCTTTCAACAAACGTGCTGCTTCTGCAAATGTATGCCCTGTATTTAGAATATCATCAATCAAAATACATTTTTTCCCAGCCACGTCTCCAATCACATAGCCGCCATCTTCCAATGATTCGTCTTGATCGACAATTGCCAGAGTTGTATTCAAGTACTCTGCTAAACTTCTTGATCGGGTAACACCGCTGTTTTTAGGAGACACCACGACATAATCGTCGCCTTCCATCTTTTTATTTTTATAATATTGAGCAAACAATGGGATCGTAAATAAATTATCTACTGGAATATCAAAAAATCCTTGTACTTGAACAGTATGCAAATCAAGAGTCAGTACACGAGTGGCTCCAGCTTCTACTAACATATTGGCAATCAGTTTTGCAGTAATCGGCTCGTGCGGCTTTGCCGTGCGGTCCTGACGTGCATAAGCATAATACGGAAGAACGATATTCACTGTTTTGGCACTGGCACGTTTCATCGCGTCGATCATGATCATCAATTCCATATAATAATCATTTACAGGCTGATTGGTCGATTGAATAATATAGATATGCGAGCCTCGGACACTTTCTTCAATACTAATCGCAATTTCACCATCACTGAATTTTTTGATGGCACATTTTCCTAACTTGCTACCAAATTCTTCTGCAATTTTTTCTGCTAAAGGAATATTTCCATTCAAACTAAAGATTTTTAACGATTCGTCTTGATATTTTTCGATCATGTGAGCCTCCATTAGAATTTTTCTTCATTTTAACATATTTTTTCGATTTAGTTTAGCATGTTTTTTCCTTTGATATCAAGGAAGTGAGACTGTACCGTTGACCCATTTCACCGGAATCACTTTCTTGTAGTCGCCCCAGTTGTCATGAACCTTTAAAAACCGTTCGCCGTCACTTGTTTCCATGTAGGCATAAGCAGTCACCCAGTGATTGCCGTATGTACTTCCCAACACTTGGATGACCCCGACAATCACTGGTTTCCCCTGATCGATCCGTTTCTTTGCTCTTTGCCATCCGCCAACCATCGTCATGCGTCCCCGCAGGTTCACTCCTGTATGAGAAAAATAGACGGACAAACCGTGCGCGACTTGTAAGGAAACTGTCGGAAAACCTTTTGGCTGGATAAACAATTGCAAAAAATGAGCCAAGGTCTCGACCTTACGACTATTTTTGATCCTGATATAGTTCGGCACCACGGATTCATCTATATGATCCTGATAGTATCCCAGTAAGACAGCTGCTGCATAGGTGCCACACAGATAACTTTTAGGTGTGATCCATCTGCGGTAAGTTTTGAAACGTTCTTCAGGAATCCCGATCCATTGATCTTTCATCATCTTCATCGCTCCTTATTTCTTTTAACGAATGAAAGCACTATGGCTTTTTGAGCTATTTTTGTTTACAAAATTTTCAAAATTATTTGTTTGATTGTTCTTACTAACTGTATCATACTTATAGAATGAAATGGAGTGAAAATAATGACTGATTTGAAAAAACAAGACTTTTATGAACATGTGAATGGTGAGTGGTTGAAAACAGCGGTCATTCCCGCAGACAAACCTGCCACAGGTGGTTTCCAGGATCTAGTCGAAGATATTGATCAATTGCTGATGAAGGATTTTCAGGAAATGATCCAAGGAGACAGAGCCATTCCTGAAGGACGCATGAAAGATGCGGTCAATTTTTATCAACTGGCCAATGATTATGAGACTCGTGATCAGCTCGCTGACCAACCGATTCAGGATCTACTGATACGGATCATCGAGGTCAACTCCTTTGAAGAACTGAATGCACAAGCTGCAGACTGGATCAAAGAAGGCTTGCCTCTGCCTTTTCATTTTTTTGTGATGGCAGATATGAAAAATGCCCAAGAAAATGCCTTGTATTTGAATCCAACTTCACTGATCCTGCCTGACAAGACCTATTATGAAGAAGGTCATGAACAAGCAGAAGGGATGCTACAAGTCTTCTTTGACATGACCGTTGAGCTTTTACAAAAATTCGGCAGAACTCGTCCAGAAGCTGAAACGATCGCCGAACAGGCTTTGGCTTTCGATAAAGGTCTCGCTCCTTATGTGATGAGTGCCGAGGAAAGTGCTGATTACACCAAAGCCTACAATCCTCGTAGCATCAAAGAAGTTGCGGGTTATACGACACATTTTGATTTTAACGCATTGATCACTCAGCTGCTTCCAGTTGAGGTAGAGCAAGTGATCGTGACCGAACCAGCCTATTTCGAAGCCTTCGATCAATTTGTTTCTGAAGACCATCTACCGCTTTTGAAAAGCTGGATGTACGTCCAAACGATTTTGACCTACACTAGCTATTTAAGTGACGAGCTGCGCCAAATCGGTGGTACCTACCGTCGTTATCTATCCGGGATCGATGAAGCGATGCCTGCTGAAAAAGCTGCCTATTACTTAACGCTGGGGGAATTTGGACAAGTCGTCGGTTTGTATTATGGGAAGACTTACTTTGGGAAAGAAGCCAAGCAAGATGTCCAACGAATGGTACAAAGGATGATCGATGTCTACAAAGATCGTTTAGGGACCAAAGAATGGTTGAGTCCGGATACACGAGCGAAAGCCATCGTCAAATTGAACAATATCGGTGTCCACGTGGGTTATCCTGATAAGATCCCAGCCGTCTATGATTCATTTATTACAAAAACTGTTGAAGAGGGTGGCACGCTAGTCAGCAATGTTCGTTTCTTCTCGCGCCTGGCACGGGAAGCTCGTTTCAATAAAGTCAAACAGCCGGTCGATCGCGAAGAGTGGAGCATGGCGGCTTGTACAGTCAATGCTTATTACAGTGGAATGATGAATGTCATCGTCTTTCCAGCAGCCATTCTCCAAGCACCTTTTTACAGTATCGAACAATCTTCGAGCGCTAATTATGGGGGAATCGGTGCGGTGATCGCTCATGAAATCTCCCATGCCTTTGACAATAACGGGGCAAAATTTGATGAATTTGGCAATTTGAATAACTGGTGGACCGAAGAAGATCTCGCTCATTTCGACCAGCTTGCTGAAGCGATGATCGCCGAGTTTGACGGCTTAGAGATCGCAGGCGGAAAGGTCAACGGAAAGCTGACCGTCTCCGAAAACATCGCTGATGCAGGCGGCTTGAGCTGTGCCTTAGAAGCTGCTAAGAAAGAAACCGATGTCTCTCTTGATGATTTCTTTACCAACTGGGCAAAAATCTGGCGTACAAAAGCCAAAGAACAATATCAGCAATTACTACTGGCAGTCGACGTACATGGTCCAGCAAAACTTCGTGCTAATATCCAGCTACAAAATTTGGAATACTTCCATACAGAATACAATATCCAACCAGGGGATGCTATGTATCGACAACCAGAAGATCGCGTAGAAATTTGGTAGAAATGAAAAAAGACGGGAAGCCTCAAGTGCTTTCCCTCTTTTTGTTTATCCATAAATCCTTTTATATAACTCCATACAGGTCAATTCCCGCAACTCAAACGAAGCCTCTGGATTCATCAACTCAAATTCCTCTCGGTAAAATTTCTCTTCTGTAAGATAAACCTTGTCCTCCAGCTGAAAATCAATAGCTGTATAACGACCCACATAATCTTCTCTTTTGAGGATCAAAAAACGTTCATTCTCAGAATCATTGGGTACATGCTGTAAATGAATCTGTCCATCTAATAAAAAAAGCACACGATCACAAATTTTATCCAAACTAGTCAGTAGATGAGAAATGATCACGATGCCTTTGCCCTCATGCTTCAAATCCGTCACGATCTCTTCTACCAACTCGATATTGTCAATATCCAGTCCATTGGTTACTTCATCCATCAATAAATAATCTGTATTTAACAACAGTTGCATCCCAAAGCACAGACGCTGACGCATTCCAAGTGAATATCTGCTGACTTTCTGATCAATAAACTTATCTAAAGAAAGTCTAGCGATCACTCGCTGGATGTCGTCGGGCTCTCTGTTCCAAAAAGCTGCATACATTTTTAAGTGCTCACGCCCAGTATAATCAGCAATCAAATCATTTTGATTAGGCAGAATAGATAGTTTTTGAAAAATTTGTTTACGATTTTTCTTATGGTTATAATCCAGACCATCGACGGTCACTGTACCGGTGCTCGGTTTGAGATTGTTCATGATCAAATTAAAAATCGTTGTTTTCCCCATGCCGTTCGGAGCAATCAGACCCACGACTTCATTCTCTGAGATCTCTAAATCCAACTCACTTAAAATCTCACGCTTTTTAAACTTAACACCTACGTTATCTAGTACTATCAAGAGTTCGTCTCCTTTCTTTTACAAAAATGACGAATACATTGAGTAATTCGACAATAATCAGCATTCCTAAAAAGATCAGCAAGCCATTCATTAAGCTTAGTTGGTTATTTCCTAAGTAAAAAGCCGTCTCTCCTGAGAGAATTTTCCCAAAGTCAAGATACATCAAAGGATTGTACTGAACCTCTCGAAACGTTCCCCACCATCTTTGAGCGGTCAAAAAGGCAGACACAGCCAGTGCCGCAGCCGGCAAAAGCAACAGAATCTCTTTTTTAGGTAAAAGATTGGCACCTAAGACATAGATCCGCGTGATCAAGACAGACAGCAACAGATAGACACCCAAAAGAATCCCTAGATATTGCCAAACGGCTATTTCACTAAAAACAGCTTTCGTCAGGATCTCTCTTTCGGCATCAAACTGACTGAGATCCAACATTGGAATGTCATAAAATAAATGCAAATCTCCTGATGTCAGATACACAGATGTAAGCAACACACCAAAGAACAGCAGACAAACGGTAAAAATCAGGGAGGTACTGATCCAGCTGTTGAAATACTTCGAAGACGGTGAATGTTTGATCAAAAACTTACCGCGCATTTGCGTGACTAACAGAAACGACAGCATCGCCACAGCTAATAATAAAATATAAGACAGATGATTGGTAAAAAGTTTTGGGAGCAGCGTCAGTGACGACTCCAGTTCGACCATTTTTTTGTCGATTGTTCGGTTCTTTTGGGTTAGCAGCTCCATCAATTTCGCCGTTTTCCCATAATTATAAGCACCGTCAAAGGAGGCATAATAACGATCCTTGATGTAATATTTGGAAGAGTAAAATTCGAACGGTTCTTCCGTATGCAGCAAGCCATACTCATACCATTTCTCCGTCCCTTCAGCATAGCCTGCGTAATCTCCTGCCTGCCAGCTGAGGTAGCGTTCTTCATCGTATTGATGCCATTCCTCATAGACATTGTAAGCCATCGTATACTGGAAGGATGGTTCTTGCATGTTTTCGTAGGCTTCCAAAAAGTCGCCCCATTTTTCATAGCGTTGTTCCAGACGGAAAGCATCGGGCGCTTCGATCTCTTCAAATGTATTGACAAACATCGTGAAGACCGCCAAGACCACTGAAAAACCGATCAAAACAAATTTTACGTTTCGATTCCGGATAAATTCTTTTAAATACAGTCTTCTTTTTTTGAAAAATATCATAAAATAATCCCCTTAATATCCTCTCGTCTGCGATTCACGCCTAACACAAACAAAGCAATCAACAGTAGAGTCCCCAAAATCGTTACTCCAAGCCAAAGCCATAGTGTGAGTGGATCAGCTTTCCCCAACAATACTTGATCAAAACGCATGATATTGCCGACCATTAGTAAAAGAGGTTGACTCTCAGTGACAAGATAAGACAAGACGACCCACAGGCTACCAACCATCATGGTAATGTAGCGATTCTTCAGAAAAATGTTCAGCAACGCCTGCAACGCAGTGAGTAAAACAATACTAAGAATCATTCCCATAAGCACAAAAAGTAAATAAAGCCACAGTGGAACCGCCATAAAGCGAGCTTGGAACAAAATAGCGATCGGATAGGTCAGACTCTGCCAGCCTAATGGATAAAGTAAAAAAGCCGTCACCGAGAAAAGACCAATTACACCGATACCTCCAGCTCTTACACCTGCTCTCAAAAGAATTTCATTGAATACTTTTGTTTTATTCACCGGCAGATTTTGTCCCAGCCCCTTCAGCTTTCTCATCGAGAGCAAAAGATCTGAATGGAAAAGAGCAAAAATCAGCAGACTAAGCGTCAGTAGCAAACCAAGACTCCTTTGTAACAAACTGATGCGGTCGTCTTTTTCCAAATCAAAGGGTACATCCTGTTCAGAAAGAGTCGTATATTTAGCGAAATCCAAATTCAACTGTGTTTCCGTAGTTAAAAAATCTGTTGAGTAGGGAATGTCGCTTTGTTGCTGCAAGTCGATCAATTGGCGTTCATTTTCGATCAGCTCCAGTCGAACCGAAGTCAAATGTTTTTCGTTGTCCATGATCCTTATTGAATATTCTCGATTGAGAAGCTGTTCTTCTGTCAGCAGTAGTTGATACTCTTCCGGCAAATTTTCTTCCGTCGCTACTGCTGGAACGATCTCGTTCAATACGGCATAAATCCCGCTGATCTTACCGCGCAGCTCATCTTCTGCCGTTTTTGATGTTCCGGTTGAATAAGTGACTGCGGCAGCTGCAAAAAGGATGCCCAAAAGAACCAACAACATCCAACGCGTAGTTTTTGTCGTATACATAAAGTTTTTGATGAGTTTCACATGCTCACTCCTTTCTCTATAAAATTACATTTGTTCTGCTACTCTAATTATTAGAGTAAACGAGAAAGCAAAAATTGTAAATATTTTAGGAAGGTTATTCATAGGGCCCCCCTCTCTGTTGAAGCTACTTTATAGTTTAACAGAGAAAGTTAGCTGTTAAAAATTTCCAATAAAAAACGCTCAGTTATCCATGATATTGGTTACTGAGCGTTTGAAATTTCAAAGTTGGATGATACTTGTTTGATTGATCAAGCAACAGCTTCCACAAAAGCCAAAACCATCTCTGCTGAACGCTTGCCGGCGATCTCAATAAATTCATCAAAGGATTGTGTTGCCTCATGATCCGCCGTGTCGCTCATCGCACGCACTACTAAAAATGGCACATCAAATTGTCTTGCCGTCTGAGCGATCGCTGCACCTTCCATTTCGCAAGCCAAAGCCTCAGGAAAATGAGTCAGGATCTCTTTGATTTTAACTGGGTCATGAATAAAAGAATCTCCCGTAACGATCAAGCCTTTCTTCACTTGATGCCCCGTCTGCTCAGCAGCTTTTTCTACTGCTTGGATCAATGCCTGATCTGCTTGATAAAACAGTGGCATCCCGCCTGGAACCTGTCCATAAGCATAACCAAAACCGGTTACATCCACGTCATGATAAGCTAATTTTTCTGAAATGACTAAGTCACCAACAGCTAATCCTGCCCCAATACCACCTGCTGAACCAGTATTGATGATTGCCTCCACTTCATATTGTTGGATCAGTAAACTCGTGGTAATGGAAGACAACACTTTACCGATCCCCGACTCAACGACGATCACTTCATGACCAGCATAGCTCCCCTTAAAAAAATCAGCCCCTGCTTTGGTCCAGGTTTGCAGATCCTCTAGCTTTTCTTTTAACACTTTTACTTCTTGTGCCATTGCACCAATAATCCCGATTTTCATGTATGAACTTCCCCTCGCCTTGCATTGTTGTCAATCAAACAGTTACCGCACAACGCTATCTTTCATTTGTTTTTTTTATCCTTCAATAGATACGACATCTTTTTTGAAGCTTTCTGTATCAAGTACTGTGGCAAATTCTTCATGAATCGTTGCCAGCGACAAATGATGGATCGTTTCAGGATCAAGCCAGTTACCCAGATGATCCCGCATCTCAAACGCTGCCGTTGCATCAGAAATAAGATAGGTTTGATACCCTAAGTTGCCGCTCATCCGTGCAGTCGTAGAGACACAATGAGGTGTCGTTAGACCTACAATTGCAACTGTTTTTATTTGTTTTTCGTTTAAATACTGCTCCAAGTCTGTCCCAATAAAGGCACTGTTGACCGACTTGAGAATCCTTTTTTCGTTTGGTTGAGGTGCCACTACTGCTTTGATAGAAAAACCTGCCCCGTGCTTATAAAAAACGGAATCAGGTGAATCCGAAACATGTTGGATATGGATGATCGTCCATTGCGCTTGTCTACAGTCTGCCAAAATCTCCTGTATCTTTTTCTCGGCATCAGGATTATTACGCCGACCCCATTTACTGTCAGTAAAAGCCTCTTGCACATCGATCAGTAACAATGCTTTCCCCATATCTATACCTCCTTGTAAAATGCTCTACAAAAACCACACCATTAAGCCGACAACGATCAGCAGCAGTGTGACAACAACGATACTCTTCATCAAAAATGTATTCATTTCTCTAGAACGTTGCTTTTCCGACGAACGTGTTTTAGTGACCGGTTTGGTTTTTTTTAGTTCTTTCCGGTAATATTTGTCGATGTTCTTTTCTTCTTGTTGATATTCCCTTTCAGCTTCTTTTTTTTGTAGCTGTCGATTACGCTCCTGTGCTACTTCTTCCTGCTCTTTTCTTCTGCGCAGTTCCGCTCGGGTCACTAAGGGGGACTTACTCATTTTAGACCCTCCCTTGAGCAATCAGCAATTCCCAATATTGGATAGCAAAAATCGTTTTGGCATCACAAATCGATTTGGCTTGGATTTCCTTTTTTGCTTCTTCTAAAGTCAGCTCATAGATCTCCAATACCTCATCCTCATCCTGTGCCAATGGGTTTTCCACTTTTTTGATATTTTTTGCATGATAAAGATGGAGCAGCTCATTGGCAAAACCAGGTGAAAGATACATAGAAGCGATTGGTTCCAACCGCTCTGCACGATAAGCCGTCTCTTCCTCTAATTCTCTGGCACCCGTTTCTTCTGGATGACATCCCTCGCCTGGATCGATTTTACCGGCAGGAATCTCCAAAATAACTTGCTCCAAAGGCTTTCTAAACTGCTTGACCAATACGATCTTGTTTTCATTTGTGATGGCTAAAATTCCTACGCCGCCAGGATGGAAAACCAGTTCCCGTTTGGCTTTTCCACCATCAGGAAGTCGTACATCATCCAGCGCCACATCAATGATTTTTCCATGAAAAATCTCTTGACGTTCAATTGTTTTTTCTTCAAAGTCTTCATAACGAAGCATTGTTCCACCATACTTTCTTTCTGTTTTTCATTAATCGTCTTATTTTAAGACTTAGTTTAACATAGAACACTGGAAATTTCCTAAGACCTTAGCTAGAGTTTGACAAACTTTTTTCTTTTGATAAAAGTTGTGCATTTTTCAGAAAAACTGTTCTGACGGGAGATTTCTTATGATTTTCCTAAATTCCAAAAATCCACCGCAAGTCCGATTCTTTTCTTCAAGGGAACATGCTAAAATAAATTCATAGACAACAAACATAAACAGTGTTGTATAAAAAAGAAATTTAGGAGGAATACAATAGATGAAAAAATCAAAATGGTTATCCATTCTAGTAATAGTTTTTGGGATTCTCGTATTTAACGTAGTCATCTCTGACTATTTGCCTGTTTTTCTACTCGTCGGCGGAATTTTCCTTGTGTATTATGGTTTCAAAGGAAAATCATCTTCGAAAAAGCAAAAAAACAGCCAGACGAACAGCTTACCAACTTTGTCTAAAAAACGGGAACAAAGTTATCTGGACAGTGGCATGTCTTATCGAGAGATCGAATTTTTCCGTGATACCTTGAATCAGGCTAAACAACAGATCGAACAATTACAGACGAATATCAGTAATAACGCGAAATTAAAAGCGATCGACCTGCGACATGACACGATTCGAGCAGCAAAAGCCTTGTTCAAAGAATTAGTCAAAGAGCCTACACGTTTGAATGAAGCCAATCATTTTCTTTACACACACTTGCCAAACATGGTAGATTTAACTAATAAGTATATCGAGATCAATAATCACGAGATCAAGAGTCGTGAGACCTACGAAAAAATCGAAGAAAGCATTCAAATCATCGACCAAATGGCTGCTTTGATTTCTAAAGATTACCAAAAGTTCGTTTCGGACGATTTAGAGGATCTGGATGTCGAGTTATCTATTGCCAAACAAAGTATACAAAGAAATCGTTCTTATGAAGAAAACAACGCATAAGAACGAGACTTCTTATTTAAAGGGGGACTACATATATGACCGATAATTTACCAAAACAAAAAACTGCTGAAGTCAATGATTCCCTAGAGGATCTGTTAAGCAATCCTTTTGCAGCAAATCTAGATTCATTGACAACTACACAACAGCAAGAAATCACTGAACTGCATACTCAACAAAAAGCGCCTCGTTTGATCGATCAGCTATCTGACGGTCGTCAACAGCAAGCCAAAGAGCTGGCTGCTAAGATCGATGCGACTGATCAGCAGGCAGTCATTACATATGGTGCTGCCGCGCAAACAAAATTGAGTGAATTCTCTCAATCGATGTTAAATCACGTTCAAGCAGCGGATATTGGACCTGTTGGTGACTCTTTGACAGAATTGATGTTCCGTCTACAAGAAGCCAATCCAGATGATCTGCGTGCAGGTGAAGGTAATATCTTCAAGCGGATGTTTGGCAAAGTCAAACAATCCATTTATGAAATCACTGCAAAATATCAAAAAATCGGCGCACAGATCGATAAAGTCGCTGTCAAGTTGACCAAAGAAAAAGATGGTCTATTAAAAGACAACATGATGCTCGAACAGCTCTACACTAAAAACAAAGATTATTTTGATGCGTTGAATATCTATATCGCTGCCGGTGAATTAAAGATGGAAGAGCTACAAACTCAAACAATCCCGGAAGCCATGGAAAAAGCTCGTGAAACGGGCGATCAAATGGATGTTCAAATTGCCAATGACTACTCACAGTTTCTGGATCGCTTAGACAAGCGTACCCATGATCTGCGTTTAGCTCGTCAAATCACGATCCAGCAAGCACCTCAGATTCGTCTGATCCAAAACACGAATCAGGCACTTGCAGAAAAAATCCATGCCTCGATCAATACGGCGATCCCACTATGGAAAAACCAAGTGGTCATCGCTCTAACACTGCTTCGTCAAAAAGACGCAGTTACGGCTCAACGACAAGTTTCTGAAACAACGAACGATTTGCTACGCAAGAATTCAGAGATGCTGAAGGTCTCTGCTATCGAGACTGCTCGCGAAAACGAACGTGGCATCGTCGACATCGAAACCTTGCAAAAAACACAAAACGACTTGGTCGAAACAATTCAAGAAACCTTGCGTATCCAGCAAGAAGGAAAAGAAAAACGTCGCAATGCAGAACTCGAGCTTGGCGTGATGGAAGAAGATTTGAAACAACGTCTGTTGGAATTGACCAGCGGCAATCAAGGCTAATAATGCAAAACGGTCAGAGACTTCTCATAGTTGTCTATGACCGTTTTTTTGCCATCAAAAAATGATTCTATCGAGATAGTAATTGTAACAGACACTCGCCAATTCAATTCTTCCAGCGATTTGTTCTTCAGTTCTTCTAATAAACTAAGAAAGCAGGGATACCCTTGAAGAAAGTCAATCTTACCTTTTTATGTCTATCATTAATCAAACTTATATATAATTTTTTACCCCTTCTATTGATTCGGCTAGTGGATAATGAAAAATTCTTGACCTTTCTTCATTATTCTCTTTCTACAGAAATGATTCCATATGATATTACGGCTTTGATTCTCTATTATGGCAGTTTTAGCGTCTGTTTGATTTATACTATAGTGAAGAAAAATACCGCAGCCTTCATTTATCTTTGGCTGACACTGATTGGATATCTGGCATTGAATTATTTGTTTGGTATGGGTTCCTTTTTATATCCTGTATAAATTAGATAAAGAAACTTTGATCGAATAAAATGGACCTTAGCGAATCGTTTGCACTGAAATGTTTTTCAGTGTCGACTAGCTAAGGTCCATTTTTATCTTTATAGAAAGTGATCACGCTGCTACATTTTTAAATAACCTAACAATAAACCACCGACAATAACCAACAGGCAGCCCCAAAGTACCCAGCGTAGCTCTTTTTTGGTTTTTCGTTCTCCTAATAGAAAAATACCGCCTAAGGTCGAAATGATGATCCCCATTTGTGACAAGGAGAAACCGATCGCCAACCCAAGCTCCTGCACGGTGAGTAGCATGCAGACATTCCCAACGCCCCACAACAAACCAGAAGCCATATTTTTCCACACATACTGATTCCACTCGATCTTACGAAAAGCAAACAGATTGGCACCGATAAACATGCCCAAACTTTGTGGCAAAATGATCGCTGTCGGGTCTAGTTCTGCCCAACGAATCAAAATTGTGTAGGAACCGTAGCCGATCGTTGAGAAGATCAGTGCACGGAAACCCTTGCTAAAATCATACAAACGATCTGTATCCGGCTGGACGTCGTTCTTGTCTCTCTTAGCTGTCAGATACGCACCAAACACCAGAAAGAACAAGGCTAGAAAGCCCACGACAAAGTCACGAGTTTTTGTCCATTCATGAAAGAAGATGGCTCCCGCCACCGTATTCAAAAATAACTGCATGCCGGTCGACATTGGCAATCCCACCGAGATGCCCATATACTTCATTCCGTGAAATTGTCCGTTTTGTCCGACAGTCCAGAGCATTCCTGATAAAAAACCGATCAAAACGATCCACAGGGTCAGTCCTGGCTGCAAAATAATATAAACTAGCAATGAGAACAAAAAGGCACCGATCGTCATTCCTAGAGTTTGCTGATTGGCGTCTCCACCTAGTTTTCCACTGACCAATCCAATACTACCCCATGCAAGCATTGGGATCAATGCAATCAATATCGTCATACTTGTTCCTCTTTCTTCTTGTCTTATAAGTAACGAGTCTACCAATAAAATGTTAGTAAAACAAGTCTTATTTTTTCTAGATGAAAAAATTCTTAACGTTCTTCTTCATAGTAGCTCAACATTGGAAAATACAAGGTCATTTTAGTTCCTTGTCCTGCTACGGATTTGGCATACAGTTTGACACCTAGTCGACTGGCCAGATTCTTTGCCAGATACAGACCTAAACCTGTCGAATGTTTCTGGTCATTACGTCCATTTTTCCCAGTAAAGCCCTTGTCAAAGATACGTCGCATATCCTCTTTGGGAATACCGATCCCGCTGTCTTGAAGCTCTAGCTGGACGCCCTTCCTTTTCTTCACCAAACGAATCTTGATCGTACCATTTTCAGATGTATATTTGATCGCATTACTCAATAGCTGACGAAGAATAAAGCCGATCCATTTACCATCGGTCAAAACTTGCTGATCGTCTCCTTCGATAGCATAACGAATATTCTTTTGAATAAAGTAGTTGGCTTGACTGCGCAACACAGGCTGGATGATTTTTTTGAGCGAGGTCTCTTGAATCAGATAATCTTTGGAAAAGCTATCCAGTCGTGCGACATAAAGGACTTGATCTACGTATTCATCCATACGGTTCAATTCATTTTCCAATGAAAGGTACTTGGCATCGGCTATATCAAATTCGATCGAGCGCAGCAGTAGCTGAGTGGCTGCCAAAGGTACCTTGATCTCATGTACCCAAGAATCAATGTAATCTTTTTGTTCCTCTTGATTTGTTACGACTTGCTCCATTGTTTCCTGATGCTCTCGAATCACTTGATTGATAAATTCTTGTTCTAGGTGTTCTTCCTCGCTACGGGCAGAAGAAAGATAATTTTGCAGCACGCTGTCCCCTTCCTTGAAAGTCAACTCGCGCCACCAACGACGCTTGGACATATAGTGGATCACTAAGATGACGCCTAGAACCACTGTCTGCATCAACACCAAATAACCCAATGTTCCCCAACTAAGAGAAACACCGGGTGACAGCCAAATCACAAACGCTGTCAGCAGGACAAACAAAAACCAGCCGACAAATACCCACCATTGATCTTTTAAATATTTCCAAAAATTCATGGACTTCCTCATTTCTATCATTTTTCAAAATTAGAAAAATTCATTTGAAAACCTAAACCACTCAAGGAATGATGTAACCTTGACCAACCTTTGTCTCGATATAGCCTTTGACCCCTGCCTGTTCGATCTTACGACGCAGACGATTGATATTGACGGTTAATGTATTGTCATCGACGAATCGTTCATCGTCCCACAACGCCCGTAACAGTTTCTCACGGCTTAAGATTTTTCCATGATTTTTCATTAAGATATACAGTAAACGGTATTCATTTTTGCTTAGATCGATGATTTCTCCTTGAACGTCTACACTGCCGTTATCGACATTCAGGATCAAACCATTGTGAGTGATCGTTTCATTGTTGTTTTCTACATAATTATACGAACGGCGCAGTAACGCGTTGATTTTCGCTACCAGCACGTCCAATTCAAAGGGCTTCGTGATAAAATCATCCGCACCCATATTCATTGCCATGATCATATCCATGTTCGTATTGCGACTGGAAATAAAAATGATCGGTACTTTTGAGATTTCACGAATTTTTTGGCACCAGTAATAACCATCAAAAACAGGTAAATTGATATCCAGTAAAATCAATTGCAGATCTTCGGTTTTAAAATCCAGCAATACTTGATGAAAGTCCGTTGTGCCAAAGGTTTCAAACTGCCATTTTTCCAATTCTTCCATAATTAGTTGACGAATGACTGTTTCGTCCTCGACTACCATGATCTTAGCCATTTCTTTCCTCCCAGCTTCTGCAGTATCTTTGATCGATCCGATCTCTGCAAGAACATCGTCTTTTCTCTACTTTACCAAATTTCCTGATCTTTCACCATTCAATAATTCATTAAGACTAGCTTTCAATCCAAATTGACAGATGATCATTTAAACTAAGAAAAAAACAAAGAATCCACAGAACAGATTCTTTGTTTTTTTCTTATTAATCGATCAATGGCAACAATTTTTCCTGATTGACTTGATCATAGCTATTGAGAAATTGATGGAGCTCTTTTAAAACAGAAGGAATGATCCCAGTTTGATCATTTTCTACTTGTAAAACAAGTAGTGGCTCATGCAAACTCATTCGCAGTAAAAACCAGCCTGAACCAAATGGATCTGAAAGCTTGAAGCGAATGCCTTCATCGTTTTCTGGATCAACTGTCCAACCAGTCACACTGGTTTCAGCAATATCTTTGATGACTGTTTCCCCTAATGCACGGTAATCTTCTGCCTCCAATTTAAAACGAACCTCTTGTGTTTCAGCTGGCTGTTTCAAATCGGCGATCAATGATTCCAAGGTTTGATCATTTTCCTGTAGTTGTGGCAAGAGCATCAAAATTTTCGCGATGACATACGCACCGTCATCTAGGAAATAATTTTCTTTGAATGCTGCATGTCCACTAGTTTCGATCGCTAGCTGAGAGTCGATTCCTGAATCATTCAGCTGGATCGATTTGTTGATCACATTACGATACCCAGAAATATAACGAACCTGCTTGCCGTCTAGCGCTTCAATGAATGCTTTCAAATGATCCGATGTTGGAGAGTTGGTCACAATACTGGTACCCGGATGCTCTGTCAAAATGATTCGGCTCAACACAGCAATCAAGTTGTTCCGATTGAGAACATCTCCCGTTTTAGTTACAACCGCTGAACGGTCTACGTCCGTATCAAAAATAACGCCTAGATCTGCCTGATGTTCCAATACTGCCCCTTGAATGCTTGCCATGGCTTCTTTGTTGTCTGGATTAGGAATATGGTTTGGAAAATGGCCGTCAGGTTCTAAAAACTGCGAGCCTGTTGTATCCGCACCCAATGGCTGTAAAACTTTCTCCGCAAAGAAGCCTCCTGCGCCGTTTCCAGCGTCCACAATGATTTTCAAGCCTTTCAAAGGTTCCTGTGGTTCGCCTTTGATTCCTTTTCGGATTTTTTGGACCAAGTCTTTTGAATACGGTGTCAAAATATCCGCTGTTCGTACTGAACCTTTTTCAGCTCCCGAGATTGCTTGTGTATGACTTAAAATAAATTGGATATCTTCCTTTTCAGCACCGCCTATCTCACTGAAAATTTTCACTCCATTGAAATAATAAGGCAGGTGACTCGCTGTCAACATCACTCCTGCATCACAGGCGAATTCTGGAAATTGCGTACTCATAAACATTGCCGGTGTTGTTGCCAAACCAAAATCGATCACGTCTGCTCCTTGTTGAGTCAAAGCGCCAATCAAGGAATCTTTCAAACTCTCCCCGCTTAAACGACTGTCTCGACCGATTCCTACAGTCAGCTGAGTACTGTTCGTTTTTTCTTTCAACCAGTGGATCAGACCTGAAGCGATTTTTTCCATTGCATCGGGTGTTAGATTGGCCTGATATTCTTCTGTGTCAATAGCGATTCCGCGAATGTCTGAGCCGTTTTGCAGCTTTTCTAATGTTGACATATATTGTTCCTCCTTAAATTTGATTGCACCTCCATTATAACAAAAAAATAGTCTCTGTCGCTGTTTTTAGGTATTTTTTACTAAAAAGATTTTTTCTTTTCATTTGATTGCTTTTTGAGATTCTCGATGACGTCCTCCATGATTATCGAGGCCTCCTTGGGTAAACGGTCGCTTCCTTTTTGTTGCAAAATAAAATCCAAGCGGTTTTGCATCCGCAGCCTTACTTTTTCAGTATATTCCAGCTGAGAAAAATCAACCTCAAAGCCTTTGATCGGCAAATAACTCATACCAGCGATCGAATCAAAGGGAATAAAAGATTCTGCTTCTTCAATGATCGTTTCAATACTGGACAAAGTGACCTCAGCCGAGATATCTTTTCCATTGAATGCTCCTGTATTAAGAATATAGCAAGCCGTTGTCTGTTTTTGAAACAGCTCACGAAAGTTTTGATAGTCTTCCCCTAAAGGATAACTGCGAAAAGGATTCGCATAAGGCTCGATGACTAGCATATCCAAATCAGACTCATCTAAAACATGTTCTGCGGTACTGCGTTTGGTTGCCAGAGTCAAGCCAAAGACGGCTGCCAGTGCCGGATCTTCAATTTTTACGACAGGCGGTAAACTATCATCCTTCATGATCCAAAAAACAGCATCCAAGGGCTCACCGATAAAATCAACGCGGTTTTCTGTGACATAACGAGATTTGACGGTCCGTCCGTTGCCGTTGCGAATATCCTGTAACACTGGAACTTTTCTTCCTTGATCATCTAGTGTCACACCCACATTTTGCATCGTTAAAAAATAAGCAACGGTCGGATCTGTCAAAGGATAGTCTTGGACCTTATCGAAATAAGCGGGTTCCAAAGCGACGGTTGTTCCGGTTGCTCGATCGATCACAAAAGCATCGTCATGCAGTACCTCAACAGGATAACGACCATGATGCTTGGCCAAAGTGATCGTCGATTTTCCTGAACCCGATAAGCCAAAGGTCGCCATGGTAAATTTTTTATGAGACAAATGATACTGCTTCATTCCGCCATGACAGGCAATAAAATCATTTCGGTGAGCAGTAGCCCATGCCAAAGTCAGCGTGCCTTTTTTCAATTCACCAAAGTAGCGCAGTCCCAAGATCGCAGCAACATTATGCAGTGGATCAAATAGGGCCAGTCCATGCGGAAAATCAGGATGCTGCCACTCAGGATTGGCAAAGAGGTAGATATCATTTTCTTCTAAGGGCGCAGATTTTTCATAACGTTGACGCCACTCCTCGGTTTCGATTTGAAAATTTAGCAAATAGGAATACAAATTTGTTTCAAATCCTTTTGGAACAAGTACATGACTGCGAATCATGAAGTTCTCATGTAGACCAACGATCACATTGCCCTGATAGAAGGTTTGACTGCTTGCCTGATACATCGCTTCCCGCAATAAGCCGTCGTAATAGGCTCGATCAACCTCCGACTGATCCAGAATGACTCTTACTGCAGAGGTCCGTCCCACGACTTTTCCATCATTCGATACTAGCATTTTTGCCTCTTTGGGAAGTCCTAGCTGTTTAGCATGCTTGATCGGCAGATCCGTTACGACCGTTCCAGCTGCTTCGCTCGCTTTTAAGTAAGCGCTTTCTATTGTTGGTACAATTTCTACATTGTTTCCATAAAAAAAGGATTCGATCATAGTTTTCGTACTGGAAAACAACGGATTTTCTGGTGAAATCTTCTGTGGATTGAATTGTTGAATCGTTCCCATCGTCTCACTCCTTCTCTCTGTTGATTTAAAATTCTGATAATTTAATTATAAATCAAAACAAAGGATTCCACAAAAAAAGTGAGTATCGCTACTCACTTCCAGTTTTCAGCAGGATGTCCTTCAATCGACAACAGCTTTCTTTTTAAAGGTAGTCCTCCACCAAATCCGGTCAAAGAACCGTCTTTTCCCAAGACACGATGACAAGGGACGATGACCAGTAGATTGTTCCTCCCCACGGCTTTGGCAACGGCACGATAAGCCGTCGGTCGATCTATTTTTTGAGCCAATTCACTATAACTGACTGTCGAACCATAAGGAACTTTTAAAAGCTCCTGCCAGACTTGTTTTTGGAAAGGTGTTCCAATCAAATCGATCGGAAAAGAGAAAGCCCTTTGTTTTTTTTGAAAATATTCTTTTATAGGTTGCACATATGACTGGACTTTAGCTGGATCTTCCACCAATGTATAGCCCTTAAAAAAACGTGGAAATTTTGTCTTACTTTTTTCAAGCTGACCAAAATAGGACAAGCCTTGTTCTGTTGCTGCCAAAATATAGTTTTCGCCATCGATCTCTATGGTTCCTGTGTAAAGTACCTTCATGACAGATCCCTGCTTTCTACTCGTTTCTTTTCTTTAACTATACAATACTTTCACCTAGAAAGAAAAACATCCAGTGCCTTTTCGACACTGGATGTTTGTTATTCTTCTGATTCAAGGATCTCTTCCTCAGGCTCTGGTTCTGGGAAACTTTGAGGAGGCGCGGAAAGATTCCCCAAGCTGATCCCAATACTGATCGTCAGCTCCATTGGCAAAAATTGACCATAATGGCTCATTTGGACTACAGTACCTTTTGGTTCATAGGAATCGACATAGTAGATCGAATAATAGATCGAGGCTCCCTTAGACTGGAACTGATCAAAGAATAATTTAGGCAGATCCCCTTCGATGGTTGAACCTCGCAAGTCCTGCATGTAAGGCTTCCCTTCCGAATAAACGACTTCTACCACTGGAAGATCATCGCCCTCCGCATATTTTTTCTCGGCTTCCACTGACTGACTAAGAAAACGTCCATAGTTAACACTGGAAGAATAGACACTTTTGATGATCACACTGATCTGCGATTCAATGCTGGCAGCTTCGTCCATCGTATATTTAGAGAAATCCGGAACTTCGATCGCTTTTCCTTTGGAGACATGGATCACTAGCTCGTCATGCTTGGCCACTTTTTGTCCTTTTTCTGTCTCCTGTGAAATAACCATATCCAATAAAATATCATTTGAAAAATCTTTTTCCGTCTTCAGCTTCACTTCATTGTTCTTTGCCCATTCTTCTACATCTGTCAATGCTTTTCCTTTAAAATCAGGAACATCGATATTTTTTTCGAAGACTTCTTTGCCTTTAGAATAATAGACATTCAAACGGTCTTTCCGTTGGTATTCTTCCAGATTTAGTTCTTTGTTAGCCGCTTCTTGCTTGATAAAATCCCCTTGTTTGATTTTATCATCAAAAGCTTCGATCAATGAGACATTCTCTGCTTTGTTCTGAGCGATCCACTCTTCTGCTCCAGTTTTCTTCAGCTCAGAAAAGTCCGGCAGTTCTAGCTGTTCTTCCGGATCAGCGCCCAGACTGCCTTCGATCGTCAGCGTTTTGCCTTTACGAATCCTTTTACCTGCAGCCGTTTCCTGAGAGATGACATGGTTCACCTCAGTATCGAAATCGTAGGCCTGATCTACCTGGATCACGACTCCTTCTTCTGAACCCCAGGTGCGCACCTCAGAAATTTCTTTGTCAGCAAAATCTGGTACTTTGACATGGGTCAACTGATAGTATAGAAAGAAAAGCAGGACAGCAGCCAGTGTTGACACTAACCCAATGATTAGATATTTTTTTCGCTGGCGTTTTTTGTACGTCGGATCAAATTCTGTTTCCTCGGTTTGGAAACGACTGACAGGTGCTTCTTTTTTCTGACTGCGGGACCCTACAGAAGTTTCCACCTCTGCTTCGTCTTCTGTTTCTTCCGCAGTTTCATTTGTCGCTTTCTCAGAAGATTCGTCAATGGTCCCCTCTGAAAACACTACGGATTCTTGAACTTCTTCCGTTTCGGTAGATTCTTCCTCCTGCTTCTTTTCAACAGGTTCTTTCTTTTTGCCGTCATAGTTGTTTTTAGTAAAATTGGACAGAAAATCACTCATAAGGCTTCAACACACCTTTACGAAGGTAAAAAGTTTTATCCGCTTGCTGAGCAATCTCATTCGAGTGAGTAACCATGATGACACACTTATTATGGGTATGAGCGAGCTCTTTAAAAATGTCGACGATCTCCTGTTCCATTTCTTCGTCCAAGTTTCCGGTAGGCTCATCCGCTAAGATAATATCGACATTGGTTGCCAACGCACGAGCGATTGCTACCCTTTGCTGCTCTCCACCAGATAACTGATTGACTAAACGATCGGCTTTGTCCTTAGTGATGCCGATATAATCCAGCAAATTGTAGGCTACCTCCCGATGATTGTCCGGTAGCTGGTTTTTAGTGATCGACATAGGGACTAGCACATTCTCCACAGCAGTCAAATAAGGAATCAGGTTGTAGCTTTGAAAAATAATACTGATTTTATCTCGACGATAGTTGTCGTAACCGATCTCTTTGATATCTTTGTTTCCCAGCAAGATTGTTCCTTTTTTAGGTGCATCTAGTGCACTGATCAGTGACAAAAACGTCGTCTTTCCTGAACCTGACTGTCCCAAGATTGCATGGAAGGTCCCTTGTTCAAAGGTCACTGAGGTGTCTTTCAAAATATAACGACGCTGATCGCCATCCTGATAAAAATAATCGACATTTTTGGTTTCTAATAAAGTCATTCGTTCCTTCCTCCTTACATCATGATCTTCTTCGGATTCAAGCGAAGAATATACAGCAACGGTAAAATCGCTGATAGCAATACCGTACCTAGTCCTAACAGCAAGTAACTGATCACATAGCCTGTAGAGAAGGTAACTTTGTAGGCTGCCTGGATATCTTGATAGGAAACATCCGCTCCCATGTCAAAACCACCATAGTACATCCCCATATTGCCTGTATTGCTCAACCAGTCAGTTTGCAATAGTGAATTGGACACCGCTCCCCCTAGCAAATTACCAGTGACCAATGACAGAACCAAGGCTACTAAACTGGTAATCAGCAATTCGACAACGATCTGTCCAATGATCTCGCCACGACTTTCCCCTAATGAAAGATATACACCCAGTTCATGTTTTCGATCACGAAGGAACAATAAGACCACCAATGAAATGATCAGGATCGTTGACAAGGCGGCGATGATTACCACGTAGGTGGAGATCGTTCCTAATTTTTTCATTCCACCAGCAATTTGGTCATACTGGTCAGTCGATGCCACGACATGATAATAGTCATTGCTTAACAACGCATTGGCTTCTGCACGAAAGGCTTCGACGTCATCGATTGAATTTAATGTATAGGAAACTTGATAATACTGTTCCTGATTCTCTAAATCTTCTTCTGACACTTTCCATATTTTTTCATCTTGCTCACGATTCAAAGCTTTCACTAATTCATTTGGTGCATAGACCGTATTGATCTGCTCGGTTGCACGCCAATCCTGCTCATAGTTTTCTTCTTCACTAGCGCCAGTATCGGCTTTTTTCACCACTTGAAAAATTCCACCGACTGTAACTGGAAAGTCAAAGGTGACCGTTTCTGGACCATCGCTCTCACTCTCTTCATCCATCCCTTCTGAAAATTCGTCGAAGACTTCGCCGGTCACATCGAACACGACCTGATCGTTGACAGAAAGATTATTGGCTTCTGCAACCTCCTTACTGATCAACACCACACTTTCGCCTTCCGTGATATTTTTTTCAGTAAAGGTATCGCCTTCGACCAAACGAATCAAACCGTCTTCAATATCAACGATCTCTTTGCGGTTGACTCCTTTGACATTCAGCTCATATTTATAACCGCCGCCATAGCTCACGCCGCTATTCTCCGGCACATAACTTTTTATTTTGTTGAGTCCCATATAACTAGGAATCGATAAATCATAGTATTTTACATAGGAAAGATTCCCAATCGATTCAAATTCCTGTAAACTAGGATATTTGGACCAGTCGTCTTCTCCTTCAAATTTTTCAGGATTATTTTGTTGCTCTTTGTCCAATCTTTCATAATCCATATCGATCGTTGCTTTAGTACCCATTAATTTTTTTGTTTCTTCTTCTACGTTTTTTGTGGATTGTTCGATCGCCACCGCTCCGGCAATCACATTCCCTAAGATAAAAATGACTAAAAATAAAATAAACGAACGTCCTTTTCTTCGTGTGACGCTTTTTATTGCCCGTTGCCAAAATTTCATTCATTACTCCCCCTTATCACATTTTTCATTTATTATTCCACAGTTACAAAAGGCTTACAATCTTTTTTCCAAGCCATTCACAGACATTGCGTGCTTTCCCGAAATCCTTTCAAAAAAATTAGCAATCTATTCATCACAAACATTACTACATCAACGTTTGAATAAGATTTCTCCGACAAAAAGTAGGAACTAACAGTTTTGTAAGATGGTTTGTTTTCAGTGATGATTCTTTGAAATATATTTAGAATTGCTACACGGTGAGTACTCTTTGGGCACGATCAGCCACGTCAGAGTCATGCGTCACAACAATGATCGTTTTTCCTCTTTCATGCAACTCATTCAGCAAGGAGAGTACTTCGTCACGGTTTTGTTCATCCAAACTTCCTGTCGGCTCATCTGCTAAGATGATGGCTGGGTCTTTCAACACAATTTTTGCTAAGGCTACTCGTTGCTGCTCTCCACCGCTCAAAGTAAATACTTTGCGTTTCTCAAAATTTTTTAATCCTACCTGAGTGAGTGCTGAACTTATTTTTTGCCGCTTTTCTTGTTTGGATATTTTTTTGAATTTCAATGGCAGTAAGAGGTTCTTCTCCACACTATCATTGTCGATCAAACCATAATTTTGAAAAAGATACGAAATTTCCTTCCGGCGGAGCCTTAGTGATGCTTTAGAGCTGAATGTAGGATTTTTGATCGCATCAAATGAAATATCCCCTGAATCGACCTTTTCCAGCATACCGATAATGTTCAATAAAGTTGTCTTGCCCTTTCCACTGGGTCCTGTAATCGCTAGATATTCTCCTTGATGGACGGTCATTGAAAAGTTGTTCAGAACGTTCTTTTCCGCAAAATTCTTTTGGATATTTTTTAAGGTGATTTTCGTCATTTTATTCTTCTCCCTTCACGATCGTATGCAGATTGATCAAACTATAGCATCTGCCAAATAGAAAGACAGCGCTAAGTTCGATGAGCATTGCCCCTAATAAGATGGGATAATCTGCACTGATCACCGCTACGATTTCCATTACTTTCAATCCCACAATCACTATTGCGTAACTAGCCAACGTGACCAACAAGTGACCTTTCAAAACAGATAAGAATGTTTCGCCTTCGACCAACGACAAGGCCATTCGTTTTCGCTGGTTCTCGATATAGAGCTTTGTAGAAAAGAGAATCAGAACGAACATCCCTACAGATAAGAGCAAGGATTGCACTCCATATATCTGTAACATGGACAACATTTGCGCAATATTTCCCTCAAAGCTACTCATTAGAGACGGCGTGTCCAAGGTGATTTCTTCAATCCTCAATTTCTTCAATAATGGCAGCAATTCCTGATAAGGATCGTCCGTCTTCGTTTGGATAAAATAGCTACCTGTACTTGAATTAGCAAAAAGCAAGCCTTCCTGTTGCGTAAGCTGATCCTCTAAAAGAACGATGATCACAGGGGCTTCAATCTCCCCGCGAATCCCTGAGCCGCGATTGGGATGATACGAATAAACTGAACTTTCTTCGCTGCTATAATAGATAAAATTAGCGTCTGTATGATAAGAGAGCTTCGCCATTTCTTGATACTTTGCTGTTTCAATCTCTTTTCCATCTGGCAGTAAGATATTGACAAAAGCTGGGTCTAATTGTTCGCGAATCACTGGTTCTTTAGACCCTTGATAGATAGGACTAAAAACTAAATAGTTTTCGTTGATCGTAATATCGATTTGATTGAATTCTTCTGCCGTCGTTTGTCCACTTGTTAAATCTGTTTCATAATTGGATGCATCAATCAAGACTCCGTCATAAGTAGCGACTGTTTCCTTATAAAGTTCTACATATTGTGGCTCCAAACCTTGTGTCGATCGGTTCACATTGTAAACAGGTAGTGTGACGTAACCTTCTACCTTGTCTGCGAAAAATTTTGCTGATTGAAGGTTATTATAAGCAGTTGTGACATTTCTGATCGCCATACTCAAAAAGAAAACGACAAATATCGTGAACAATGTTTTAACGATCGTTGATAACACGTACATGGCTTTCTTAGGTGCTTTGCCTTTAATATATTCGGTATTCTGTTGAAACTTGATCACCATACTGCTGACTAAAAAACTGCCTGTAACAATCAAAATACCAATCAGCCAATAACGCATGGAAAAGTGGAAATACTGATAGAAAGCAATTTTGAACTGACTGTAAGCCAGTCCCATTGTCAGGATAAAGACGATGAAAACAATCAAAAAGATCTTTGAACCTAGATCTAGGACTTCTTCCCTTAGAATAGCTACAAAAGAATAACCGTCCATTTTCTTCAAGACATTCTTCTTCGCTTGAGAAAAAATATAAAAGAGCATACTCATCAAAACCAACACTGCGGGGAGAAAGGTGAACAGCACGAGCCCAATTTTTGCCGAAACCAAAGAAGAAGGTACTGTCGTTGCTACAATTCCCATTTCAGTCATTTTTTGAAGAATATCATCTACTCGAGTCGCGTCTACATAATACATCGCCTTCTCCAAATTGTAGCCAGCCGCATCTGTCAATCTTTGAATACTTATGTCTTGATAGATAGAAGAAACTTTTAAAGGAGAAACAGTAGCACTATCAAGAACCGTGGAGATGCGTTGTCCTGCTTCAAGGTTCAAAAATGTTTCTTGTCTATCTAACAAGGGGAGGAATTCAGTATTGTTGGCGGTTGTATAATAGTGATAGTGGGGCTTTCCTCCTGTGATATCAACATAGCGAAAGAGGATATCCGTTTGGAGCTGCTCCATCCCATCGGTTAATTCTGTTAAAAATTCTTGATTTGAAAATCCCTCTTTTTTTTGTAATAATCATCGTTTGTTTGTCGCTCTCCATTCCTTCCACTGCTTCATAAGAAAAATGAGTGATGGATAGGAGAGAGAAGATTGTAAACAGTAGTCCTACACAGGCAAGGATCAATTTTTTCACGGTCTTTCCTCCTCTTGAATAATAAATAGCCATTCAGCTTGTGCTTTTATCATATCTATAAATCGCAAGCAAACCTACTTACAAAAAGAAAAACCAGCTTACACCTTCGTAAGTTTCATCCGAGAAGAGCAGTGATTTGGACACTAGTAGCTGGAAATACGATGCTTGCTTTAAAAAACAGCTCAAAAAAAAACAGAGAAGCAGATCTTTGGAGATCTCGTTCTCTGTTTTCCTATTATTTTTCTCTTGTATCCAAAATGATCGTGACAGGTCCATCATTGACCAAAGACACTTTCATATCTGCACCGAACTCCCCGGTCTCAACAGCAATGTTTTGCTCACGCAAGCCTTGATTGAAAGCTTCATACAAAGGAATTGCGGTTTCTGGACGGGCAGCTTTAATGAAACTTGGTCGGTTGCCTTTTTTAGTCTCTCCATACAAAGTAAATTGCGAGATACTTAAAATACTGCCAGAAACGGCTTCGATACTACGGTTCATTTTTCCCTGATCGTCTTCAAACACCCGCAACTTGGCGATTTTTCCAACAAGGTATTCGACATCGCTCAGGGTATCTTCTTCATGGATGCCTAACAAGATCATGAATCCCTGTCCAACAGCACCTTTAATTTCCCCATCGATCACTACACTTGCTTCACTGACACGTTGTACAACTGCTCGCATGATGATCTATCCTTTCACTCGATGTACACTATAGACATCGGGTACTTGTTTGATCTTATCTACGATCGTTTGTAGATGAGAAAGATTTTGAATCGAAACAGTCAATCGGATCGTTGCCTGTTTGTCTTTATTTGACCGGGCATCGACACTCACCAGTCTTTTAGATTGAGAGCTGACTGTTTGCAGAATATCATTCAATAATCCGGAACGATCGTAACCGTGGATCTCTAGATCAGCATCGTACTCTTTGTTACTACTAGAGGTGTCTTCCCACTCTACGTCGATCAAACGACTTTGGTTTTCTGCTGAATTGGTCACATTCGGACAATCTGCTCGATGGATCGAGATTCCCCGACCTTTGGTGATATAGCCAACGATCTCATCGCCTGGTACCGGATTGCAGCAGCGACTGATACGGATCAGTAAATTCTGCACACCTTGGATCACAATCCCGCCTTCGTGACGGATCTTCATTTTTTCCGGTTCTTTTTTCGCAGGCTGATTCATGATGTCCTGCACTCGTTGCTTCTCTTTTTCTAACTCCTGCTCGCGGCGTTCTTCTTCTGTCAATCGGTTAGCCAAAGTCGTCGGACTAACTTCACCGTAACCAACTGCCGCAAATAAATCTTCATCTGTCTGATAATTGAAACGCTGCAGGGCTTCTTGCATTTTCACCTTCGCCAGCATTTCTTTTGGCACAAATCCCATATCGGACAATACTTTGACAACTGCTTCGTGTCCTTTTTCAACGTTTTCTTCCCGTGCCTGTGTCTTAAAGAAGCGTTTGATCTTATTCTTAGCTTTGCTTGTCGCAACAAGTTTCAACCAGTCACGGCTTGGACCAAACGAATTGGGCGAAGTCATGATTTCCACGATGTCGCCATTTTTTAATTTATAATCCAGTTGGACCATTTTGCCATTGATCTTGGCACCGACTGTTTTGTTACCGATGTCGGTGTGGATGTTGTAGGCGAAATCAAGTGGTCCCGATCCTTTAGGTAGTTCAGAAACATCGCCTTTCGGAGTGAAGACATAGACTTTGTCGCTAAAGATATCGCCTTTGACCCCTTCCATAAATTCGGAAGCATCAAAACTTTCATCCTGTAGCTCCAATAATTCCTTGAACCAGCCTACCTGTTGGGTCATCGCATCGGTCTTGATTTGCTCAGTATGTCCTTCTTTGTAGGCCCAGTGTGCAGCTACCCCAAATTCGGCGATCTCATGCATTTCATGCGTTCGAATCTGAATTTCTACCGGATTGCCTTTAGGACCAATAACTGTCGTATGGATCGATTGATACATGTTGGCTTTGGGCATCGCAATGTAGTCTTTGAAGCGTCCCGGCATGGGTTTCCACTTGGTATGGATCGCTCCTAAAACGGCATAGCAATCTTTGATCGAATCAACGATCACTCGAATAGCCAGCAAGTCATAGATTTCATCAAATTGTTTTTTCTTGTCGACCATCTTGCGGTAGATCGAATAAATATGTTTTGGTCGGCCGTAGATCTCTGCATAGATATCCAATTCCTCGGTAGCAATACGAATATCTTCGACGGCCTCTTCTACATAGGCTTCTCGTTCCTCACGCTTGGTCTGCATCAGATGGACGATCCGGTAATATTGGTTGGGATTTATATAACGCAGTGAGCGATCCTCTAATTCCCATTTGATCCGGCTGATCCCTAAACGATGAGCAAGAGGGGCATAGATTTCCATCGTTTCCTGTGCGATCCGGCGCTGCTTGTCTTCACGTAAATGATTCAGTGTTCGCATATTGTGCAAGCGGTCGGCTAGTTTGACCATGATCACTCGCAAATCCTGTGCCATAGCAATCAGCATCTTGCGGTGATTCTCCGCCAATTGTTCTTCGTGAGATTTGTATTTGATTTTTCCTAATTTGGTGACACCGTCTACCAGCATCGCCACATCGGCACCAAATTCATTTTCTAAATCCTGTAGTGTCACCTCGGTGTCTTCAACAACATCATGTAAAAATCCTGTGGCAACAGTATGAGGATCCATATGTAATTCAGCCAAAATACCGGCTACTTGAATAGGGTGGATGATATAGGGTTCACCAGATTTACGAAATTGACCTTCGTGTGCTTCTGTCGCGTAGTCTAACGCCTTTTTGACAAAAGCCACATGTTCGTCACTCATGTAGTACGAAACGAGTTTGATGACTGTTGGTCCAGAGATGATAGTTTCTTTGGCCATTTTGGGAACCTCCTTTGAGAAAAAAGGTCTGGACGCCTTGTCCAGACTCTCCATGTCCATTTTAGTTTATAAGATATTATACAATATTTTTTGTCTTCTTTTCAAATAGACCAAACGATTTATTTCTACTCAAAGAAACTCCAGTTGATAGCTGGCTGCGCTCAGCAAATAAAACGGAGCGGTCTCAGCCCGCAGAATACGGGGACCCAATCCGCAAAGCTGCCCCTTCAGTGACGTCAGCTGCTCGATTTCCTCTGGAGCAAAGCCACCTTCCGGACCAAAAATCGCCAGCAATCGACTGCCTTTTTCGATTTGCTGTAATATTTTTGCCAATTGTGCCGTCTCCCCCTGTTTAGCAGCTTCTTCATAAGCAATGACAACTGCATCAAACTGTGACAGTTGTTGTAGCAATGCTGCTTCCGAGTTTAATAGCTCCACACTGGGCGTCACTTGACGATGGGACTGTTCCGCGGCTTCCTGAGCAATTTTTTCCAATCGTTGCTGTTTTTTCACTAATTTTTTGGCATCCCATTTGACGACTGAGGTTTTCGCTGGAAAACCGATAAAAGCTGCCGCACCCAATTCGGTTCCTTTTTGAACAATCAGATCCAGTTTATCCCCTTTTGGGTAACCGCAGGCAATCGTGATCGCTACAGGCAGTTCTTTTTCCTGTAGCTCTTTGGCGATTTCCTTCAATTGGACAGCGTCATCGGTGATTTCTATGATCTCCGCTACGATCGTCACCTGATTTTGAAAAGCAAGGTAGACCTGTGCCCCTACAGACATCCGCATCACGCGAATCATATGATGATAAGCTTCTCCAACTGCTTCGTACCGTTCTTTCGGTTCATAAACTTCTTCTAAAAAATATCGCTGCATCTTACTCTTCCTCTGGTTTCTTTAATAGAATCGCATACCAGTCTTTTTGTTGGAAAATCTGATCAACTTCAAAGCCTTGTTGCTCCATCGCTTCGAGAATCATCGCCTTTTTCTCTTCAATGATCCCAGAAACAATCAATGTTCCGGTCTGCTTCAATAATCGCCAAGCATCAGGAATCATCAAAAGAATAATGTCCGCCAAAATATTGGCGACGATCACATCCGCTTGCGTATCGACCGCTTTCAGTAAATCATTGGCACTGACTTGAACATCGTTGGCAATTGGATTTAAATCCATGTTTTCCTGCGCCGCTTGTACAGCGACATCGTCTAGATCAAAGGCATGAACTTCCTTAGCACCCAGATATTTGCTGGCGATACTCAAGACACCCGAACCTGTTCCGACGTCTAGCACCGTCTCACCGCCTCGCAAAGTAACCTCTAATGCCTGTAAAGTCAGACGAGTTGTTGGATGAGTCCCTGTCCCAAAAGCCATTCCCGGATCCAACGTGATGATTTTTTCATCTGCATGTTGTGGCTTATACTGTTCCCAGCTAGGAACGATCGTCAAGTAACGAGAAAGACGCACAGGATGATAATATTTCTTCCAGGCCGTTGCCCAGTTTTCTTCTGCCACCTCGCTCACAGTGACCTCATTCTTGCCGATTGCCAAACCATACTCAGGCAATTTTGCTACCTCTTGCTTGATAGCAGGCAAAAGCTCTGGTAAAAAGATCGTTTCAGGAAAATAGGCTGCGACATACGCCCCTTCTTTTAAGGTCGTGATCATTTCTTTGTCCAAGATCTCGCCATACTGGTCACTTTGAAAATTTGCCACGTCCAACGAATCTTCAATCGCAACACCACTAGCACCTGCTTCCATCAAAATGTTGGCAACAGCTTCAACCGCTTCACTGGCCGTCTCTATCTTTACTTCATTCCATTTCATCGTTTGTTCTCCTTTTAAGCCATTTTCCTGCCATTGTTGTCTGTTACTTAGTAGCTAGGATATGGGATATAGTTCTTGTTTGAATAATTAGCGACCGCTGCTTTGAATTCTTCCTCAGAAAAAGACAGCTCAAAAGACTCTGCTTCTTCGTCAGACAGAAAATCTAGCAGATCGCTTTGTCCTTGGTCCAAAACCTCCTGCAAATAATCTACTAAGCCATCGATCATTGCCTGTTGGAGTCCTTTTTTTCCTTCGAAGGGCAGCACAGCCAAATAATCTTCCTCATCAAATTTGGATTTTTGTGGATTGTATAAAAGAATCCCATCTTCAAATTCAATGATCGCTTCTTCTGATGCCACGCCTTCCACATCATCGATCGTAGCACCTGTTGTATTTTCAGCAAATAACCGAACCACTAGCTCGATCGTGTGATTTCTGGCATCCCAGTCGATCGCTACATCATAATCAGGAATTTTGCTCGTTAGTTGTTTGTCTAAATAAGAGACGATTGTTTCTTTTGCCATTATTTTCCCTCTTTCTCTATCTGCCAGCCTAGATCCGGATCAATCTCACTTTTGCGAATCCCTGTGACGTATGGATTGCCTGCTGCAACAAAACGCAACGGCATTTCTGTCCATTCCCCTTTATTGGGGATCCCGATTCTAGGAACAGCTTTGATTTTCTTTGGTGCCCGTCTTTTTTCTGGTACTAAATGCAACGCACTTGTAAAAATAGACTGCCCGTACAACGCCTTGGAAATCCCCATTGCTGAAACGAGCTTTCCAGGACCGTTTGATAATTCTCTACCTGTGCGTCCTCGGTTTTCTTCCATCATGCTTCGACCCTCGACCGGTTCAAACCCGCGTATCATGACTCCCTGCGGCATTCCCTCGGGCTGTGTCACCATATTCAAGATCAAATGTGTATGCATCGTATATAAATAGATCGTTCCCGGTTTTTGATACATGGCTTTCAAGCGCGGTGTCCTGCGCATACCGAAGCTATGAGCCGCCTGATCTTCTGGTCCCAGATAGGCTTCACAATCAACGATATAGCCCCCCAACTTTCCTTGGGGCGTGTCGTGTTCTAAATACATACCTACTAGAAAACGGGCGATATCGATCGTCGATCCCGTTTCAAACATTTGTTGTACTTCTTTCACCTTCATCACCTACTGCCATCATACACAATTCTCCTCTTCCATGCTATCTTTAATCCTCTTTTCTCTTTAATTCCATAGTAGAAAATCGAATATACGTTTGCCTTGTGTTATACTGGATTCAGAAAAAAGAAGGAAAGGACGTTGATTATGCAACAACCTCTTGCCTACCGTATGCGCCCCCGCAATTTAGAGGAGGTCGTTGGTCAGCAACAGCTTGTCGGTGAAGGGAAAATCATTCGTCGGATGGTCGATGCCAAAATGCTGTCTTCGATGATTTTGTATGGACCGCCGGGGACTGGGAAAACTAGTATCGCCAGTGCGATCGCCGGCTCTACACGCTACGCCTTCCGTATGCTGAATGCTGCAACAGATACGAAAAAAGATTTACAGATCGTTGCCGAAGAGGCTCGCATGAGTGGAACCGTGATTCTGTTACTTGACGAGGTCCATCGGTTGGACAAAACTAAGCAGGATTTTCTACTTCCACATTTGGAGAGCGGTAAAATCATTATGATCGGTGCAACAACTGAAAATCCCTACATTACGATCAATCCAGCGATTCGTAGTCGAACACAGATTTTTGAAGTCTTTCCATTAGATGAAACAGATATTCTCAAAGCGATCGATCAAGCACTCCATGATGAAGAAAGAGGTCTGGGGTCTTTTTCTGTAAAAATAGATGAGAACGCTCGTCTCCATTTGTCCCGAGCCACCAACGGCGATCTAAGAAGCGCATTGAACGGTTTGGAACTAGCTGTCAAATCCACTCCCCCAAAAGAAGATGGCGTGATTCATCTAACCTTGGCGATCATCGAAGAATGCGTACAGCGAAAAGCACTGACGCATGATAAAAATGGTGATGCTCATTACGATGTGATCTCTGCCTTTCAAAAATCGATTCGAGGAAGCGATGTTGATGCTGCACTCCACTATTTAGGAAGACTTGTGGAAGCCGGTGATCTGACTATCATTTGTCGGCGATTGATGGTCATCGGCTATGAAGATATTGGTTTAGCCAATCCGAACGCCGCTTCACGAACAGTCAGTGCTGTGCTGGCTGCCGAAAGACTAGGCTTGCCAGAGGCCCGAATCCCTTTGGCTCAAATTGTTGTTGACCTTTGTCTATCACCTAAATCAAACAGTGCTCATGTTGCTTTGGATGAAGCGATCGCTGATATTCGTCAAGGAAAAGCCGGCGATGTCCCAAATCATTTAAGAGACAGCCATTACAAAGGCGCCGCTGAGTTGAATCGCGGAATCGGATACCAGTATCCCCACGACTATGACGAGGCTTGGGTGGATCAGCAATATCTACCCGACAAATTGAAAAAAACGACCTACTACCAGCCAAAAACAACTGGAAAATACGAACAAGCACTTGCGATGCGACTTCAACAGCTTAAAAAATGGAAGAAGAAATAACTTCTGTAAAATCATGCTCTTCGTTGTACAGTCAAACTTTATATAGAAGCACATGAGAAAGTCTCTTTGTTAATCAGGACTAACTTTCACGAAAATAAGCAGTGCTCCAATGATTAGCTTCTATTATGTATAAGTAAGACAACCTTGTCACTCTGCTTAGCGAAACGAAACAACAAGGCTGCGACGTCACCGTGTCTAAGAGTCAATGTGAATTACTGGGACTGGTCGCTTCAGCGATTAGTCCCAGTTTGAAGCTGGTCTCACGGTCGAGAAAAGCAGACTTCGCTGTGTAGTGAAGTGGCTATGTAAAAAATAACTGTAAACTATCACGCCTAGATAGATAACGCTTCCAAATAAAAGTCCTTCCCTATTGATACTTTTATTCCCTTGTGCTACTATTGAAGTGGGAAATCTGTGATGTACGAGTTATCCTTATTTAGTGTTGACCGAACATTTTTATTGATATCTTGGGATCTGTCCGGTGTTATAGTTGGTAACAAGCCTTCTCATTTGGTAGTTCAAAGCTATAACCATAGAACCCACCTGCTAGAACTTGCGGGATCAATACTCCGGGACGATAAACGGCATCTACGGATCTTACCCATTTCTTTGGAAATGGACCTCTTACCTTTTTTGGTAAGAGGTTTTTTCTTTTTTTGTAAAAACTGGTTCTCTCGATCTAGTTTTTTTCTGAAGACTCAAAAGAAGAAATTGCAGATTAACTCAAACTCACCTATACTTGAAATGTCTGAGTTGAAAAACAAAAAGACTAACTATATAAAGTCAAGTGAAAACAAACAAAACTTTCTGAATGAAAAATAACGAATCAGTGCATGACAAATAAACCTCAGAAAAGATTATTTTTTTCACTACTGACGAATTTCGTACGG
>NZ_JBSMVT010000020.1:0-55457 GCF_053760925.1 Enterococcus olivae | reverse complement strand
TCAAATCTACATTAACAGAAAGGTGTTCTTTTTTCACGCACCAAATGGGTGAAAAAAGAAACTCTTTACAAATGTTGAAGAAATACGGTTTTAGAGCGCAAACTCATAAAACTATGAATTATCTAGGATAGTTTAACTGTAACAAAAAAAGCAAAAGAACAGAAATTTTTTGCGTTAAGAAACAGAGATCGGATACAAGCGATCGCACGGAGATAAGTAAAAAGACGTCATTCTTTGTAAAAAGTTTGACGTCTTTTGATCTGTCTGAAGCAATGTTTGCTTTGGTTCAATAGGAAAGAGAATGGTTCAATGGATACAGGGAAAGGTCGGTGAATTTGTCCGATTTATTCAACGCAACGTCGATAGGAATCGCCAGCATTTTGTTGTTTTGGATACAAATGCAATGTCCTGAGATGCCTTCCATGAACAGATCAACAGCGGCAGCACCTGATTTGCTGGCAAGTACACGATCAAAAGGTGTCGGTGCCCCTCCTCGAGGAACATGTCCTAATTCCACTTCACGAATATGTTCTATTCCGACTTCTTTTAATTTTCTTCCTAATTCTGCGGCAGGCATCACGCCTTCTGCTAAAACGATCAAACAGTGTTTTTTTCCTCTGTCGACACTGCGCTGGATTTTATTGGTCAGATCATCCATATCCAATTTTTTTTCTGGAACAACGATATAGTCTGCGCCTCCAGCAACTCCTGACCAGAGAGCCAGATCTCCTGCGTCACGACCCATCACTTCGATCACAAAATTTCTAACATGTGAGGTGGCGGTGTCCCTAATTTTATCTAAGGCACTGACCACCGTATTAACAGCTGTGTCAAAACCAATCGTAAATTCTGTGCCGGCGATATCGTTGTCGATCGTTGCAGGTACACCGATCGATAGGAAACCTAATTTAGCCAAAGCTAGCGCACCTTGATAGGAACCGTCCCCACCAATTACGATCAATCCATCGATTTTTGCTTCCTGTAGATTTTCTAAAGCCTTTAATTGAACATCTGCTTCAGCGAATTCTGGCAGTCGTGCAGAATGGAGAATCGTTCCTCCTGAAGCGATCGAAGCATGGACAAACTCTGGATTTAATGAAACAAAATTTTTACAGACCAGTCCTAGAAAACCATAGTTGACTCCAACGACTTCTATTTCATACTTTCGTGCTTTGTTGAAGACTGCTCGAACAGCAGCATTCATCCCAGGTGCATCGCCACCGCTTGTTAAAATTGCAAGCCTTTTCATTTTTAATCACCTCATTAAAATAATCATCTGTGTCTTCTAGTTATAGGATACGTGATAAGGAGAGTCAAAGCAACGAAATATTCAAAAAATGTTGATAAATCAAGATTGATGGCACAAAAAAACTGGGAATCTCCCAGTTTTTAAACGTCCTGATAGCTGGCTCTTGGACCACCAATGTATTTTGGTCGTGAACGCAAAGCCGTGACATGAGCAGCGCCTAGTTCTTTTTTTGAAGGACGGACAGGTACTTGGACGTGCTTGATATGCATCCCGATCGAGGTATCACCGATATCGATCCCTGCTTGTGCCACGATTTTTTCGACTTCTACAGGGTCATCAAAAAATTGAAAGGCTGCAACAGAACAAGCTCCACCAGCATGTAGACTAGGCAAAACGGCAACGATTTCTAGCTCTTTTTGTTCAGCAAGGGAACGTTCGACAACCAATGCCCGATTCAAATGCTCACAGCCTTGAACCGCTAAATAAATACCTTGAGGATCTAAAATGTTTTTTAGTGTCGAAATGATCCATTCTCCGATTTCTTTACTCGGATTTTTACCGATCACGCCTCCTGTGATCTCACTAGTACTGCAGCCTAAAACAAAAATGTCTCCAGCTTTAAGTTTGGCCTCCGCTAGAATTTCTTTGGTCATTTGTGTCAATTCTTGAACAAGTCGTTCTTTTTCCATTATTTCGAACCTTCTTTCATTAAAGGGAAGTTGATTTTACGCAGGGAAGCAATCAATAATAGGGTCAATCCGCCACCAAAAACATTTTGCAGGATATTGCCAAAGACAGAGGCGATCCCAGCTGGCCATGTATAAAGGAAGGCTGTGGCTAAAGCATAGCCGACCACCATAAACAGGCTGGCAAGAATCAAGCTGATCCCGTTTTTGTAGCGCCAGTTTTTTTGGAAAATAGCGCCTGCGATGCCTCCTTGAACACCATGAATCAGTACAGAGAAGAGAATCCATTGGGGATAGCCGGAAAGCAGATCGATCATTCCACCACTTAAAGCACCGACCCAAAAACCTCCCACAGGTCCCATAAGAAAGGCAGCTGTGTAGATCCCGACCTCACACAAGGTGACAAAGCCATTTGTGGCCGGGACTGGAAAAATAAAAAGTAAAGAAAGAGCAACAGTTAAAGCAGTGAGGACTGCGATATGTACGAGTTGTTTTTGTAGTTTCATAAAATATTCTCCTTTTGATTGATAGGATGCCAAACATTTCCTGCTTCATCGATTGAAATCCCTTGTTCGATGGCTTCGTAGACAAATTTTTTGCTTAGAGCGAGACTTTCATCCAGATCAAAGCCCAATGCCAGATAACCGCAAATAGCGGAAGACAGGCAACAACCGGCGCCGTGAATCGTTGTTTTACTGGAAATAGGTCCATCCAGTCGTTGGTTAGAAATAGTGTCCATATAATAATCAACAGCTGACGTGGTGTCGACCTTGTTGCCTCCTTTGAGGAAAACACTTGTGCCAAAGGTCTCGATAAAAAGCTGACAGCTTTTCTTCATTTCTGCAACCGTGTTGATTTCTTTGAGACCCAGCAGCATTTTCATTTCAGTCAAATTGGGCGTTACCAGATCGGCGAAAGGGATCAGTGCTTTTATTTTTTGAAGATAGTTTGTGTATAAACGCTGGTCGGATTCTTTAAAAGCCATGACAGGATCGAGAATGATTGGGAATTTTCCTTGATTTCTTTGGCAAAAAGCTAAAACAACATCGATTGTTTCAATACTTGCCAGTAGCCCGATCTTGACACCATCCAAATGAAAACTTTTTTCGATCGTCTGTAATTGCTGTTCAACCAAATCTGCGGACAATGCTTGGATGGTAAAATCTTCGGAGACATCCAATGCAATACAGGTCAATGCACTCAATCCAAAAACTTGTAGATTTTCAAATGTTTTTAAATCAGTTTGAATGCCACCACCGCCCCAGGTATCTGAACCGCCGATCGTCAGTGTTTTTCTTACCATGCCATCACTTCCTTTTTTAGTATTATAAGAGGAGGACGATAAAAAGAAAACCACCAATTGGCTAGTTATTGACCCATCCAATTTGAGTGACTCATTAAGATTCGTCAATTTTTATTAAATTTTTCAAAAAATAACACCTTAATTTTGAATATCTTACGGTATCACGTTACAATAACTAGCAAGAAATGATCGCGAATAAAAGGAGAAGACAAATGAAATTAAAAAAATTGATTGCTGGTGTACTGGTGTGTACAACCATTCTTCCAGTAGGGCTAGCTTCGACTGTCAGCGTTTTTGCAGATAGCCAAGCGGCACAAAAAGTAAAGGATGAAGGCTGGGATGTTCCGAGTGTGGCGTTAGGAAATGGTTTGTCAGAACAGGAGCAGCAACAAACGTTAGAAAAACTAAAAGTACAGAGTGATGAGGCGTATAATAAATTTTTCGTAGATGGAGACGATCTAGTCAAATACGTGACGGATGTTTCCTCCTTCACCTCAGAATCTAAGGCATATTCTAGTGCTTACTTGGTACGAACGGAAGATGGAGCTGGAGTGAACGTAACGGTCGAAACACCTGAGAACATCACTGCCAGAACCGAAGCGAACTATCGGAATGCAGCGATCACAAGTGGTGTCTACGATGCGGATATCCGTATCGCCTCCGTGCGAGTGATGGATGGAAGTGGTGCACTAGCTGGTATCTATAAAATCTACGATGAAGTAGAGCCCGCAGCTACTGCAGAAGAAGAACAAGAACGTGCTGAAAACCGGGAAGTTGCTCAGGAAGAAAGTGCCGTTGTATCAGAAATCACTGCTGAAAATCAAGAGAATGAGAATTTCTCTGACGACAACCTAGCAGTGGCACTGGCAGAGATTAAACTGGAGCTACAAAAAATCAGAGACGAGCTAGAAAAACTGAACGAGGCTGAAGGTCGGGAACGAGTGAAAGAAATCGTCATTGAACAATTGAACATTCAAGGTCTGGGGGACATTTTGTCACAGAACCAAATCGATTCTTTGTCCAATACGATGTATAATTTCTCTCAGGCACCGGTTATTGATAATGAACAGATCACCGAACAGCTGAACACATTGAAAGATGACTTAATGGCAAACGGTAAGGATTTTATCAACAACGCAAGAGATAGACTGACGAGCGAAGAAACAAAAGGCTTCTTTGCAAATATGTGGGAAACGATCAGATCCTTCTTCTCAGGCTGGTTCAATTAGACTCTACTGACCAGAAAATAAAATATGAAGCAAAAGACCATCATGTGCAGATCATGTATCCGGACGTGATGGTCTTCTAAGTGTAAAATATATTGCGGTAGGACTAGAAAAAAAGAAAGAAGACCATTATTCTTAATGTTAGGTTTCGCGGCCTATAACAAAAAGAGGATGGTCTTCATGGATACAATTATAAATGATTTAGTCGCTATTTTAAAGGGTAGTACGGATAATATATCAAAAGAAAAACAGCTCGGTGCTTACATACAAGAAACTGTTAAAAAGCTGGTTGGTGAAGCGTTCGAAAGGTTTGATGATTCATTGATTCCAATAATGAAAGAAAAAGGCTATCAAATTGAAAAGAAATTACCACGTACCATCGTAACAACATTTGGTGAAGTTTCAACGACTCGACGTCGCTATGTCAAACCTGATCAAACACCCATCTATCCTCTTGATGAAGCCATGGGCTGGCAGAAATATGGTCGATACAGCCTTCTTCTTGTTCGTAATCTGAGTGAGTTTGCGGCCAAAGTTCCGTACCGCACAGGCGAATTAGCGATTCGATTATTCGCCCCATTTACCATTAGCCATCAAAAGTTGAACCAACTGGTGAATCAAGCAGGACAAGAATTAAAAAAACAACAAACTTCAGCTGAACGATACATTGAATTAAAACAACCGAAACGTACTCCTAAAGTGTTATATATCGAAGGAGATGGATTTATATTCAAAGGAAAAAATAACAAGAAATTAGAAGGTCATCGTTTTCAAGTATGTGAAGGAAGTATTGAAATCGGGAAAAATCGAAAACAGAGAATCTACTCAAAAGAGTTTGTTTCATTGGATCGTCAAACTGCATTAAAAGAAATGACGGAATATCTAGGTAATACGTACGATTTATCAGAAACAGTGGTATTAAGCAATAGTGATGGTGGTTCAGGTTATGAAAAAGCGGTGTTCGAGGAATTGGCAGGCGTATGTAAACGACATGAATTTTTCTTGGATGCCTATCATGTGAATCGAAAAGTGAAAGAACGTTTAGGTTGGTTGAACGAACTCCAAGCGCCGTTGATGGAAGCGATTTGGAAGAAGTATGATTACAATAAAGTTCAAGTACTAATGGATACGGCAGAAAGCTGCTTGGTAGAAGAATTGGATACGGTTAGAAATCAAGAGCACGTTCGAAAGTTAAGAAACTATCTTGATCGTCATTGGGAAGCGTTATGCCCATTCTATCAACGAAATTTACCTACGGGAATAAGTAAAACACTAGGGACCTGCGAAAGTAATCACAGACAGTACACCTACCGAATGAAAGGACAAGGGAAATATTGGACAAAAGAAGGAGCCGAAGGAATGCTTCGAATCATTGCCAGTTTGAAGAATCAGGAATTGGATGAATGGTTTCTTTCAGATTTGTCGCCAAGTCTTTCCTTACCAGAAAAAAGCAAAAGAGAACAAGCAGCTGTACGAGTAGCGACTTCTAAAAAATGGAATAAAGGAGAAGCTCATATCGGTGCCTATCAGGTAAAAATTGTTGGGAGAGAAAAATCTTCTACAGGAATGAGTAAACTAGCGCGATCTTTTTCAGGTCAATACTAAACAAAGGTCAAAAGCTTGAGGTGGCTTGCGAACACTTGACAATGAGCGTCTTTGGATGACAATGATTCGCCTGATGCATCTATGGTGAAGCGTTTTTTACGGCAGGCCATCCAAAGACGGAGGCTCGTTGTCAAGTGCACCGAACAAAGGCTAAAAACAAAAAATAAGGTCAAACTATCTGACAAAATTAATGGTGAAATATTTCTACCGCAAAACTATTGACACATACGATGGTCTTTTATGTCTGCTCGAAAAGAAAAAATTTAGTATAATAAAAAAGAACCAATTCAAATGCAGGAGGAAAATCATGGCAAAACTTTATTTTGTAAGACACGGATTTACTAAAAACAATGCAAGAATGGCGTTTAATGGCAGTCAGTCCAATCATGACCTACTGCCTGAAGGAAAACAGCAGGCCAAACAGCTAGGTACTTATTTAAAAGAGACCTGCTTTGCGAGCGTCTATGCTAGTCCGCAGATTCGAGCGTTAGAAACAGCCGAGCTGATCGTGGGAGAAAATCATTCTTCTGAAAAAAGGATCATTCAAGAACCATTACTAAAAGAAATCGACTTTGGGCAATGGGACGGTGTACCAATCGTTCAAAAGGAACAGGAAGAGCAGTTTAAAAATCTTAAATTCTTTCCGCATCAATATGATCCAACAGCTTTTGGTGGAGAGTCTTATCCAGAAGTAATCCAGCGAGGCACCGCCTTTTTGAAGAAATTGGAGTTGGATCGAGAGGAGAACTATTTGATCGTCAGTCACGGTGTCACGTTGATGACACTTTTGCAAACGATGAAGAAAAAAGCCCTGCACCAAATTCGTGAAAATGGTGTATTGGACAATGCTAGTTTAAGTGTGATGGAAACCGAAGACGGCAAGGACTTTCAGGAGCTTCTTTGGAATTTTACGGACTATCAAAAATAAGTGTTCTTTTGATAAAATGGAAAATCGGGTTGACAATTTCTCATAAACAGCGATATACTTACATCAAGATTTCATGTAATTCTAATTATTTAAAACATTGAAGAGAAGAGTAGCTTAAGGATTCAGGAAAGAGAACCCGGATTGGTGAGAACGGGGACTGAAGAGAGAAGCGAAGATGAGCTCTGAGTTTGTAACTAGTTCACGCTATTTACGCGGTCGCGACCGTTATCTCGCCGGGTTTCAACAGGAACCGTCGAGGTATTATTTGTGAGAATAATACAAATTAGGGTGGTAACACGATTTTTTCGTCCCTTTGTTTGAAGCATGCGCTTTGAACAAAGGGGCGTTTTTTTATTTTATTTTTTAGGAGGAGAACAATTATGACAAAACGCACGACATCACCATTTCGCTATGACATCGTAGGGAGCTATTTGCGACCGATCGAATTAAAACAAGCTAAGATCGCTTTTGAAGCAGAGGATCTGACCAAAGAGGAACTAAAAAAAGTTGAGGACAAGGCAATCATCGATTTGATTAAAAAACAAGAAGAACTTGGTTTGAAGGCAGTGACTGATGGTGAGTTTCGTCGCAGCTGGTGGCATTTGGATTTCTTTTGGGGATTGCAAGGAGTCAAGTTTAAGGCTCCTGCTTATGGCTATAAATTCCATCATGAAGAAACACGTCCGGGAACAGTCACACTGACTGGCAAAATCACGGGAGAGAAGCATCCATTCTTGGAAGATTTTAAATTTGTTAAGGAACATGTGGCTGAAGGAACGGAAGTGAAGCAGACGATTCCGGCACCGGCACAAATTTTAGGTGAACTGTTCCGTCCTGATAATATGGAAGATGTTCGAAAAATTTATGCAACCGATGAAGAATTACTGACAGATTTAGTTAAAGCCTATAAGCAAGTGATTCTGGATTTCTACGATGCTGGTTTAAGAACATTACAATTAGATGACTGTACGTGGGGAATTTTGGTTGCACCCTTCCCTGACGGTTTCATTTCTCCAGAAGATACTCGTAGCGATCAGGAGATTCGTGATTCCTTAAAAGAATTGTATCTGTCTGTCAACAATGCGGTTATTGAGGGACTGCCGGACGATCTGACAGTCAACACGCATGTTTGCCGAGGTAATTATCATTCTACCTGGGCATTCAGTGGTCCATATGATGGGGTAGCAGATCCACTATTCACCAAAGAAAAAGTCAATGCTTACTACTTGGAGTATGATTCTGATCGTTCTGGTGGTTTTGAACCATTGCAACAGGTTCAAAAAGACCAGCTAGTCGTTTTAGGCTTAGTCACGAGTAAGGATGGTGAGTTGGAAGATCGCCAGCAAATCATCGATCGAATCAAAGAAGCGAGCAAGTATATTGATTTGGATCGTTTGGCATTGAGTCCTCAATGTGGTTTTGCTTCCACAGAAGAAGGCAATATTTTAACAGAAGAACAGCAATGGGAAAAAATTCGTTTCATTAAATCCATTGCAGAAGAAATTTGGCAAGACGCATAGGAGGATGAATCATGAGTAATAAACAAATCGCAACGATCTTGGCCCAATTAGGAAATCGAACGGATCAACAAAATGGTTCGATCAGTGCGCCTTTATTTTTATCAACGACCTATGCACACCCGGGGCTGGGTCAAAGCACAGGCTATGATTATATTCGTACAAAAAACCCAACACGAGATATTTTGGAGGAGGGCTTGGCCCAGCTTGAAGCTGGCGCTCGTGCTGTAGTGACTAGCTCAGGAATGAGTGCCATCCAGCTTGTTTTTAGTTATTTTTCTGCGGGTAGTAAATTTTTGGTTTCTAGAGATTTATATGGCGGTAGTTTCCGTTTCTTTGATGACATTGAGTCAAAAGGGATTGCTTCGTTTGATTATTTTAACGAAGTAGAGGATCTGAAGGAGAAAATATCTGAAGAGGTAGATGGGATCTTCTTGGAAACACCGACCAATCCTTTGATGAATGAAGTATCGATCAAGGAAGTGGCACAATTGGCAAAGGCAAACCAGGCTTTGTTGATCGTGGATAATACTTTCTTAACGCCTTTGCGCCAGCGTCCTTTGGAAGAAGGCGCAGACATCGTGGTTCATTCTGGAACCAAATATCTTTCGGGACACAATGATATTTTAGCGGGTGTAGTGATTGCCAAAGAAGCAGAAATTGGTGAAAAGTTGGCTTGGTTGGCAAATACCACTGGTCCGACATTGAGTGCTTTTGATAGCTGGTTGTTTATCCGTAGCTTGAAGACTCTGGAGGTTCGCTTCAATCAACAGGAAAAAAATGCACAGGAGATCGTTCAAACTTTGGAAAAACATCCGGCCATCAAGAAAGTCTTGTATACCGGTGTGGGCGCGATGATCAGCATTTTTGTCGCGGATCAGCACAAAATTGGTGATTTTCTCCAAGCGTTGAAGGTTTTTAGTTTTGCAGAAAGTTTAGGAGGAGTGGAGAGCTTGATCACTTATCCAACAACACAAACCCATGCAGACATTCCTCAAGAAGTCAGAGAGTCTTACGGATTAACACCTGATTTGCTTAGAATCTCGGTCGGGATCGAACAGGTAGACGATTTGATCAAGGATCTGGAACAGGCTTTAGCGGTATTTTAACAACGCGAATTGTAAAATTAAGTTAGAAAAATAAAAAGGCATTTATGGTACACTCAAATTGTATTTCCGACGAAAGAAAACAAAGGAGTGTAACCATAAATGACCTACAAACATCTTACCATAGACGAACTGACAATGATAGAATCTTATTATCTTCAACATAAGAAACCGGTTGAAATCGCTAACCGAATGGGACGTGCTATACAAACCATTTATAATGTAGTCAATAAGTTCAAGCAAGGCAAGACCGCTCTTGATTATTGGCACCAGTATAAAGAAAATAAGAAAAAATGTGGTAGAAAAATCATCCAACTATTTTTGAGTAAATTTCATTGTCCTATATAAAAGTTGCTTCCAGTGGTTACAAAATTTCTTCTAACCCCGATTATTCCGAAAAGCAGTGCAAAAAAGTTTATCAAAATTGAACAGTTCACCTGAATATCGCGAAAAGAAACACGCCATTTGAATTGAAAATAATACTTTCAACATATTTTTATGGATAATCCCAAATCCCTTTTCTATTTTTTCCTTTAAGCTTCTTGTCCGGTTCTGCTTTCTAAAGACTTGATATTTTAGTAGAAAGCTGTTCAAATTTTCCGTGTTCTTTTGTAATTTCATCTAACTTTTTCTCAGAAATCAAACCGAACTATTTTCTGGCTTTTCTACGAATAGATAAATTTTTATGCCCTGGTACGAAGAAGTTTTAAACTAATAATGATTGAATTCAATCAAGATGAACATTACGCTTGGAGTTAATAGAAAGAGAAGTTAAGCCGATAAAATGCACCAGTTACTTTTAAATAAACAAATTCAAATTAGAATGTTCGCTATCACCAAGATACGTTGCGACACCACCATACTCTACAAAATCGAACAATTCCGAACGGTCAATACCCATGATGTCCATACTCATTGTGCAAGCAATGAATTTAACACCTAAGTTATTTGCTTTTTCAATCATTACTTCCAGAGAATCAACATTTTTTTGTTTCATGACATTTTGCATCATTTTAGAGCCTATACTCATCATATTCATTTTTGAAATAGGCAGATTTTTAGCGCTATTTGGGAGCATAATATCAAACATTTTTGCCAGCCCACGTTTTTTTACTTTTTGTTTTTTCAGAATACTTAGACCCCAGAATGTGAAGAAAATAGTGACTTCTTTTCCCATAGCTGCCGCACCACTAGCAATAATCATTGAAGCAAGGGCTTTATCTAAGTCACCACTAAAAACAACCATCGTAGCACCATTTTTAGTTTCATGAAGTATTCCCTCGGAGGGAAGTGAATGGGTTTTAGTTTCATGTGCTGCTACGGTTCCTTTGGTAATTTTAGCAACTACTTTAGAACCGATCAATTGATTGCCAATTAGTGTGTTACCAGTGTTTTTACACCAAGCTTCAATATCTGTGATGAATCCAAAATCACTAGCTTGGATTTCTAGTGTTTCTCCGTTTTTCATTCTATCAATAGTTTCTTTTACTTTTAAAATGGGCCCTGGACACTGTAGGCCACAAGCATCAATAGAGATTAGTTTACTTGAGTCAACTGAATCTATGTCACTGTTCTGATTGCTTGTGATGTTAGTATTTGGTGTACTAAGGCGATAAGTTGCTTGTTTGTATGTTTTAAAACCGCCATCAAGATTTTTAACAGAGTAACCACGCTGCATTAAGATTCGTGCGGCGTTGTATCCTCTTAGGCCTACCTGACAATAGACGTAGATTGTTTGATCTTTAGGGATCTCATCGATCCTAGAACGAAGTTTTGCTAAAGGAATTACATGACTATTTGGTAGCTCACCCGTTACCAATTCAAATTCTTCTCGTACATCTAGTAGATAAGCATTTTTTTCAAGAAGAGCAGGTATCTCCTGCCAGTCAAATGTTTCTATCTTTTGATTCAATAGATTATCAGCAGTATAGCCTAGCATATTAACTGGATCTTTTGCACTAGAATAGGGAGGAGCGTAAGCTAATTCAATAGAAGCTAATTGGTCAGCTTTTGCACCAAACTTCATTGCAGTTGAAATAACATCAATTCGTTTCTCCACACCGTCTGTTCCGACTGCTTGAGCCCCTAATATTTTTCCGTCTGGAGTAAACAATAGTTTTAGAGCGATTGGGCTTGCATTTGGATAGTAACTGGCATGTGAATTGGGATGGATATGAATGCTTTTGTAATCAATGCCTAATCTTTTCAATGTATTCTCAGAATTTCCAGTAGAAGCAGCTGTTAGCTCGAATACTTTGGCGACAGAAGTACCTTGAGTTCCAGGGTATGCTACATCAAACCCATTAATAATGTCTGCTACAAGTCTTCCTTGTCGATTAGCTGGCCAAGCTAAAGGTATTATCGTCTGCTGTTGATTAACAAAATCAGTTACTTCAATAACATCTCCTATTGCATAAATATATGGATAGTTCGTTTCTAATTTCTTGCTTACTTTGATAGCACCACGAAGTCCGATATCTATACCTGCTTCTTTTGCTAAAGAGCTTTCAGGAGTCACTCCAATAGAAAGAATTGTTAAGTCAGTTGTTAACGTTTTTCCACTAGTTAGTATTAGTTCATTTCCTTGCTTTGAAAAAGCTTTTAAACCATCATTTAGAATCAAATTGACGCCGTGCAGGTTTATTTGAGAATGAAGAATCTGAGCTAACTCAAAATCAATGTTTGGCATAACTTGAGAAGACATTTCTACAAGATTCACTTGAATTCCTAAATCAATCAGATTTTCCATCATTTCTAATCCAATGAATCCTCCACCTACAATCGTTGCTTCCTTCACTTTGTTTCTTTCAATATAGTTTTTGATTTGATCCGTGTTAGGAATATTTCGTAAACTAAAGACATTTTTTGCCTGTTCAATACCTTCAATTGGAGGGATAATTGCTTTGGCGCCTGTTGAAATAATTAGTTTGTCAAAAGACTCTACATAGGTTTCTTTTGTTTGATGATTTAAAACAGAAACGTTTTTTTTCTGGGGATCAATGGCTGTAATCTCAGAAAAATTGCGAATATCTAAATTGTATTGCTCGCTCATACCTTCTACGGTTTGTAATAAAAGATCTTCACGATTTTTAATCGTACCACCTATGTGATAAGGTAGACCACAATTAGCAAATGAAATATATTCTCCTTTTTCAAAAAGAATGATTTCGTCCTTTTCATTTAATCTTCTAAGTCTAGTCGCAGCAGTTGCACCACCTGCAACACCGCCAATAATGACAATTTTTTTAGACATATTTTTAGCTCCTATTCTGTAGTTAATTAATTCCTATCTTTGCTAAAAGGAATATTGATACGTATAGTTTATCTTTATATACAAAGAAAAATATACCCTTTATGGGTATGTAAGTCAAGTTTTGCTTTGAAAACACTGCGTTTATTTATTAGAAAATAAATCCTGTTGACATTTAAGTTGACATTTAATTGGACTCGTAGTTTAATATACCTTAAGGGGTATATTGAGATGTTTTAATAAGGGGGAAATAGTATGTTTAAATTTTTTAATACAGTAGCAAGCATTTCAGTAACTGAGTTGCAAGAAAAAATGAAAGGCACAATTCATTTACTTGATGTACGCACACCAAATGAGTACCGGTCAGGGCATATATCGAAAGCTAAAAACGTTCCGCTAAATAATGTCGATGGCTATAAAGGAAGTTTGACTGAGGAAGTTTATGTGATTTGTCAATCTGGGATGCGCAGTAAAAAAGCCGCAAAAATATTACAAAAAAAAGGCTATAGCGTAGTAAATATTCGTGGTGGCATGAGCCAATGGACCGGTCAAATAAGAGGAGGAAAATAATTATGACAAAAATTATTATCGTAGGTGGAGTCGCTGGAGGAATGTCAGCTGCGACTAGATTACGTCGATTAATGGAAGATGCTGAAATTGTTGTTTTAGAAAAGGGGCCATTTGTTTCATTTGCCAATTGTGGATTACCCTACTATGTATCTGGAGAAATTGAAGCGAGAGAAAGTTTATTAGTTCAAACACCAGAGGCTTTACGTGCACGTTTTAATTTAGATGTGAGACCACATCATGAAGTGATAGCAATCAATCCCGTGGATAAAACGGTCACAATTAAACACAGTGGTCAAATAACGACAGAATCTTATGATAAGTTGATTCTATCCCCAGGAGCCAAGCCATTTATTCCACCGATTATTGGATTAGCCGAAGCAACGAATGTTTACAGTTTAAGAAATGTACCAGATTTGGATAAAATCATGACTAACATAGATCAGGAAAATCCTAAAAAAGCAATTGTGGTCGGTGCTGGATTCATTGGGTTAGAAATGGCAGAAAATTTAAAAAAACGTGGCTTGGAAGTAGCTCTTATTGAAAAAGCCCCTCATGTTTTGCCTCCGTTAGATGAAGAAATGGCTGCTTTTGTTAAAAATGAATTAGTTAGCAAAGGAGTAGAAGTGATTACTTCTCAATCGGCTGCAGAATTTAGAAATCAAGGAAAATTAGTTATTTTAGAAGATGGAACTGAGTTGCAATCAGATTTAACTATTTTGTCAGTAGGAGTTCAACCTGAAAATACTTTAGCAAAAGATGCAGGAATCAAATTAGGATTACGTGGAGGAATTTTGGTTGATAATAATTATCAAACGAATCTTTCAGATATTTATGCAGTAGGAGACGCGATTTTAGTCAAGCAACAAATCACTGGTGAAGATGCCCTTATTTCTTTGGCTTCTCCAGCTAACCGACAAGGCAGACAGGTAGCAGATGTTATTGCTGGATTGAATCGCAAAAATAAAGGAAGTATTGGTACGGCAATTGTTCGTGTATTTGGTTTGAGTGCTGCTTCCACAGGGTTAAGTGAACGTGTTGCTAGACTGGCTGGACTTGATGTGGCAGTTGTTCATATCTCTGGAAAAGATCATGCAGGTTACTATCCTGGAGCGACAGAAATAGTTTTAAAATTAATGTATAATCCCAAAACGGGTGAAATTTATGGCGCTCAAGGAATTGGTGAAAAAGGGGTTGATAAGCGTATCGATATTCTAGCTACAGCGATTAAAGGCGGGCTTACTGTTTTTGATTTACCTGAATTAGAATTTTCTTATGCACCACCATTTGGAGCTGCAAAAGATCCGGTCAATATGATTGGGTATGTCGCTTTAAATCAGATTGAAGGATTAAGTAACACGATCCAATGGCATGAATTGACAGACGAACTCGCTAAAGGAAAGATCTTATTGGATGTTCGAGAAGAAAGCGAATTAGCCAATGGGCGTTTTAAAGAAGCAATTAATATTCCGCTAAATGATTTACGATGCCGTGTTTCTGAATTAGATCCAACAAAGGAATATATCATAAGTTGTCATAGTGGTTTGAGAAGTTATGTCGGCGAGAGAATTTTAAAACAAGCTGGATTTAAAGTAGAAAACTTAGATGGTGCATTTTCTTTATATAAAGCAGTGAGATTGGAGGATGTAGACTATGTTTAGTTCAATTGGTGTAGATGAATTTTATCAAAAGTCCAAAACAGAATCATTGACAATTGTTGATGTTAGAGAAGCCGATGAGTTTGAAAGAGGGCATATTCCATCCGCTAAAGCACTTCCTTTAAGCGGATTAGAACAACATATCGATCAGTTAAATAAAGATGAAAAATACTATGTTATATGTCAATCTGGCGGACGTTCAGCAATGGCCTGTGATTTTTTAAGTAGTGAAGGATATAAAGTAGTCAATGTAATGGGGGGGATGTCAGCGTGGAAAGGAGAATTAACCTATGGGGACTTGTGATAAAAGTATTCTGAATCGTTTAAAGCGCGCAGAAGGTCAAATGCGTGGGATTCAGAAAATGATTGAAGAAGAAAAAGAATGTATTGATGTAATCACCCAATTAAGTGCTGTTAGATCGAGTGTTGACCGGATTATGGGAATGATTGTTGCTGAAAATTTGAAGTCGTGTTTAGATAATCCGGAATTAGATTCAGATAAACAATCACAGAAAGTGGAGCAAGCTATTAATATGATCATCAAAAAATAAGGATGGAAAAACATATGGAAGAATTAACAGAAAAAAACTACGATCAAACAATCAAAAAAGGCTTACATCTAGTTGATTTTTGGGCTCCTTGGTGCGGACCATGTAAAATGCAAACCCCAATTTTGGAAGAACTGGAGAAAGAATATACGGAAGCAGAATTACAAATTAGTAAAGTGAATATAGACGAGTATCCAGAAATTGCTAGACGATACGGCATTCAAAGCATTCCTACGATGCTTATTTTGAGAGACGGACAGTTGGTAAAGCAAATCGTTGGTGTTCATGTGCAACCACAATTAAAAAAAGAACTGAGTATATATATGACAACTATCTAAATGAATTTAAGTCAAGTTTTGGACACATTATTACCGAGTATTGCAGATAAATAGTTACTAAAAATCATGACAGACTTTCCTAACAGAATGGTCGTCAAGGATTCCTAGTAACTATTTTTTCGGTTGGAGTCACTTTTTGAACCCTTTCTTTCTCTCATTTTCTATACAAATAAAAACGGTCGAAGAGAAAGCTTCTGCAGATTAGCTTTCTCTTCGATCGTTTTCTGTGATTGTTGCTAAAAATTCTTGGGTCAAGGTGGCGAATGCTTCTGGTTGTTCCATGTTGAGTTCGTGTTTTCCATTTGGAAGAATCTCCAGCTTACTATGAGGGATCAAAAGGTTCAATTCCCTCGCTGCTGGAAGATTGGGCTTGTCTTTTTCTCCGCAAAGAATCATCGTCGGAAGCGCGAGGTCAGAAAGAACCGATCTTAAGTCCAAAGAAGTCAGTGAAGCCATTAGTTCAAGCATTTGTTTTTTCGTGATTCCGATATTAGCAAAAAAATTTTTGGGTAGGAAACGAAAAACAGTATTTTGTAGTAACAGCAGACCATGAGGAGGTGTCTCGAATTGAGGAGCGGATAGAATCACGCCTTGGAGAAAAGCTGCTCCTTTTATTGCGTACTGCAAACTTAAAATGGCTCCTAACGACAAACCACACAAGACGTAGGGTTCTTTGATGGCAGATAGCTTTTCGGAAACTGAGCGACTCAAAGTTTCCAAGGTAAGTTCTTCATTCGTTTCTTGATCGAATAAATTGAAAACCAGACTATCAACAGTAGGGAGACGGTCAATGACTGGTTGCCACGCATAGGCTGTTTGCCCTAACCCATGTAAAAAAATGAGCTTTATCTATGCCTCCTCAAGCGTTTTGACCATAATAAAATCTGTCTGTTCATCATCCCCCATAAAAAAGGAGTGCTCTCCCTGTCGCTGAAAACCCATCGCTTGGTAAAAAGCTTTAGCAGGTTCGTTATGTTCCCAAACGCCCAACCAGACGGAGGTATTCTGCTTTTCTACAGCGAATTGGATTGCCTGAGTAATCAGATAGCGACCGAAGCCTTTTCTTTTGTGGACAGGATGAACATAAAGCCGTTCGATCTCCAACGCATTTTCGGCGATTTCTTCGGTTTGAGCTTCGCCAGAATTGATCTTGAGATAGCCGGCAAGAGCCTCTTCTTCATAAAGGAAGTAAAACTCAGAGAGAGGATCATTCAGTTCGTCAGCTAGCTTTTCATCTGCATAAGCTTCGTCCAGATACGCCTTCATGATTTCTGGAGGATTGTAGGGACCGAACGTATCGGTATAAGTGATCAAGCTCAATTCCTTTAGGATATGCAGATCTTTGAGTGTACATTTTTTTAATTGGATTGCCATAGATTTCTCCTTTGATTTTAAACTAAGATGGTTTTATGATACCCGTTGCTACGAAGCATTGCAAGATAAAGAAATAGAGATTAAAAAATCAGAAAGTTTATTTTTCTATAAGAAAAGTTTTACATGGAAGAAGATTTTCGTTCATATTTTTTTCACATTTGTTCGCTATTATTTATTCATACCAACAAAACGTCTTTGAAAAAAGACAACCCTAACACTTTTTCATTTTTTACTCCTTGCCTGTCGATCCCCGTCGACAGGCATCTTTTATTTCTTCTTTACCTAGTTTCCGAAACTATGTATAATGATTTTGTAAAACTTACGAAGTGTTTTTAGAAAAGAGGTTTTTGTTTTGCAAAAAATGCAAGTAGAAATTTCAGAATGGGCGGAATCCTTGATTGCTTTTCATCTGCCCCGTTGGGATGAATTTCCTGACATAGAATTGTACATGGATCAAGTGATCACTCTGATCGACAAATACTTGTCACCAGTTATTCAATCCGAGAAACATCCGTTATTGACAGCATCGATGGTCAATAATTACGTAAAAAAAGATATGATTCCAGCTCCAGATAATAAACGCTACAATCGTAAGCATGTCGCTTTTTTAGTCGCGATTACGTTATTGAAGCAAGTTTTGACGATCCAAGAAATAAAAGATGGCATTTTGTTTCAGGGAAAGGTGATCGGAATTCGCAATGCCTACAATTTATTTTGTGAAGAACAGGAAAATGCCGTTCGTCAAATTTGTTTGCAGGCGATGGGAGAACCGGATACTCCGGCCAACGCAAGTATTACAGTGGAATATTTGGCAGTCAAAGCGACAACATCATCCTTTGCCAATAAATTGTTAGCAGAAAAAATGATTGAATTGGAAAGTAAATACTTAGAAAAAGGGGAAAAAAATGGCAAATAAAGAGATCGCAGTGTTAGTGGATTCAGGAACGGATGTCCCACAAGAGGTGATGGACAAGTACGGTGTCTTCATGATTCCACTACAAATTATCTATAAAGAAAAAACATATACAGACAAGATCGACATCACTCCTCAACAAGTCTATGACCGCTTGCACGAAGAAGTTCCCAGTACTTCTTTGCCGGAAGGGCGAGCAATTGCAGCCATTTTTGAACAAATCAAAGAACAAGGATATACGAAAGTGGTCGCAGTAACGATTTCCAGCGGACTTAGTGGTACCCACAACGTATTACGTTTGTTAGGAGAAGAGCAGAAGGATCTAGAGGTTTATGTACTTGATACAAAAAGTGTAGGGATCGGTGCGGGTCTACAGGCGATCACTACTGCGGAATTGGTTGATCAAGGCTATTCTTGGGAAGAATTGATCCCAATTTTGGAACGTAAGGTCAAAGAATCAAGTGTTTATTTTAACGTTGCTACGTTGGAATACCTGCAAAAAGGTGGTCGTATCGGTCTAGTTGCTTCGATTGTGGGAACAGCCTTGAGATTGAATCCAACGATCTCCTGCAATGAAGAGGGCATTTACTATACAGTTGCCAAAAGTCGCGGACGCAAAAAAAGTATCGAGAAAATGGTCAAGATCGTGAAAGAGTTTGTTGGTGATCATTCAAAAGTTCGTTTAGCAGTTGCTCATGGCGATGCCTTGGAAGAAGGCCAAAAATTACGAGACGAATTGAAAAAAGTCTTTCCACAAGTGGAGGAGATCCTATTTGGTATGATCTCACCTGCTTTAGTTGTTCATACAGGTCCAGGCTTGTTGGGAATGGCTGTCCAATTACTGGATTGAGTAATCAAAAAATGGATAAATAAAAAATCTGAGTCTTTTTAAAAGATTTGGATTTTTTTGTTCCGTTAGATTTTAATTATTTTCTTCATTTATCGTTAAGATAGGAGGAGAGTCATATGAATAATACGATCGAAACGCAACAGTTAACAAAGGCATTTAAAGGAACCACTGTTTTAAAAAATGTTTCTATCAAAGTACCCAAAGGCAGTGTTTATGGTTTGTTAGGTCCCAACGGTGCTGGAAAATCAACGCTTTTAAAAACTTTGACGGGTGTTTTAAAAGCTGATTCAGGGGAGATTTTGTATCAAGGAAATCTGTGGAAACCACAAGACTTAAAAAAGATTGGGGCAATGATCGAAGGTCCGGCCATTTATCCTAACTTAACAGCGAAAGAAAACTTAAAAGTATTGGCGACCTTATTAGATATAGAAGAGGAACAAATAGTAAAAGTTTTGCGTGTCGTTGATCTGCAAGGAACAGGTTCCAAACTGGTCAAACATTTTTCTTTAGGGATGAAACAGCGACTGGGTCTGGCGATGGCCTTACTGAACGAACCAGAGCTTTTGATTTTGGATGAGCCAACCAACGGCTTAGATCCTGTCGGCATCCAGGAGCTAAGGGAATTGATTCGTCAGTTGTCTCATCAGGGAATGACGGTCATTCTTTCTAGTCATATCTTAAGTGAGGTCCAGCAGGTCGCTGACGAGGTAGGCATCATTTGTAACGGTCATTTGAGTTATGAAGGAAGAAATAATCAGAAACATGAAGATTTGGAACAGTTATTTTTGGAGATTATTCAAAAAGAAAGAAGGCTGCAAGATGTTCAATGAGATCAAAGCAGAGAGCTTAAAAGAAAAACGAGCAGCCAATCAAAAATTGATTTTTTGGATTCCCTCTATTTTTGTGCTCTTTAGTTTTTTGATGACCCTGTTGATGGGAGAAAGTCCTGCAAATCAAAGCTACCTTGTAGCAGCAGGATTCAACTGGTATCCAACGATGATTCTTCCTGCTGTTTTGTCTTTATTGGTAGGCAACAGCCGAGCCAAAGAAAAAGCAGTCAATCAAATTTTTTACCGCTCACTTGGGAGAAAAACAGGGGTACAGGTAATCGCCAAAAATGTTGTAGTGCTGTTAGAAGTTGTTGTCATCTTATTATTTTCCAGCGTCCTGTTATTTCTTTTAGGCCGTTTCATACTTGGTGAAACGATTGTTGGAGGAGAAATCATCGCCGCTACGCTGATTCTTTTTATCGGAAGTTTGCCTATTGTGGGCATGACTTTTGTCTTGAATCATTTTCTGCCACGCTCCGCAACATTGTTAGTAAATTTTATTTGCAGTATTTTTATTGCGACTACTTTTTCTTTGAAAGCTAACTGGTGGGTCTTTCCGTGGAATTACACCTTAAGAATGCTTTGCCCGGTTTTAGGTCTTCATCCGAACGGGACTTTTTTAGCTGAGAACGAGCCATTGCGTGATCCACAGGTGATCTGGGTGGGGATCACATTGTCGCTGTGCGTCTATCTTTTGTCGCTCGGAACTCAATTATTACTGGAAAGGAGGAGGAAGGATGTTTAGGCTCATTCATGGTCACTGGTTAAAAACGAAAAGAACGCCTCTTCGCTGGTTAAGCTGGCTTTTACCCATTCTTTATGGGAGTGCTTTGTTCCTGTATTTTTTCACACGGTCAGGTCCACGATTCAATGTATATCAGGATTTCCAAGCATTCTTTCTTTTATTTGCAATGGCTGCTTTATTTTCACTTAGTTTCTATGTGCCTTTACTTTGTAGTCTTGATAAAGTAGCAGGTTTTTTTGGAAATGAACTGCGTATCGGTGTATCCCGTAAGAAACTTTTTGTGAGTAGATATTTGTTTCTTTTAGGACTAACAGGTTGGATCGAAGCAGTGGCTTTTCTTGTTTTTTCAGGACTTCAATTTCTTTTGTCGGGACGAGTCCTTAGTTTGTCTGTCAATTTCTTCTTTTTATTCGGGATATTTGTTAGTTTGATGCCAATCATTTTGCTTTATTTATTTTTAGCATTGCTTTTCAATGAAGCAGGAAGTCTTGTGGCTGGTATTTTGTTCACACTGTCAGGCATTTTATTGGGAACCACAGATTTAGGTGCGAGCATCTGGTTTTTTATTCCCTGGACCTGGGGATTTCGATTAATCTATAAAGTCATGCCGCAACAGGTCATTCAGGAGACTTTTCAGGAATATTGGGCAGTCATCTGGGGCTGTCTACTGCTTAGTTTGCTTTTGTTATTACTGGAGCTGTTTTGGTATAATCGTTGGGAAGGTATTTCCACTTTGGAGGAATAGTGATGAACATTTTAGTCATTGATGACGATCTTGATCTGTTACAGTTGATCAAGCGGGCATTGGAATCTGCCTATCAGGTCACGACTGAGGATCAGGCAAAAACAGTCGATCCCAATTCGTTAAAATATTTTGATTTGATTTTGTTAGATGTAATGATGCCGGAAATGTCTGGCTTTGAATTTTTACGTCTTTATCGGGAAATGATCGATGTCCCGGTTCTCTTTTTAACAGCCAAAGATTTTGAAGAAGATAAACTAGAAGGCTTTGCATCAGGTGGTGATGACTATATCACCAAGCCATTTTCGATCAAAGAGCTGCGAGCAAGAGTAGATGCTCATTTGCGAAGAGAGAAAAGAGAGAAACGTCAGCGTCTGATCGATGAAGAGATTTCTTGTGATTTGATTGCCAAGACCTTTTACATCCGAGAAGAAGTATTGGAGCTCACACCATCCGAATATGAGCTCTGTTTACTATTGCTACGTCACAAAGGGCAGGTGTTCTCGAAAGAATCGATCTATGGCTCTATTTATGGAATAGATGCTTTAGGGGACAGTCATACCACGATAACAGAACGTGTCAAGCAGATTCGCAGTAAATTTCAAAAAGAACAAATCAATCCGATCCAAACAGTCTGGGGAGTGGGGTATAAATGGAAGGTCGTTCATCTTTAGGTAAAGTGGTCATCAAATATTCTTTTTTGGAATTGCTTTATTCTCTTTTGCTGGTTGTATTTTTTCTAGTTGTCATTGATCTGCTTGCTATACTAGGAGTTTTTTACCGGGCGGATTATGCACAGTCTCAACTATCGGAAGTAAAAGAGGAACTGGCAAAGGAAACGTTTCAGGTAGAAGAATTACCTTATTTTTACGAATATCAATTTGTGGAAGCAGGGCAAACAGAACAATCGATTCCGGCTAAATACGATGTATATATTGAAGAAGCCCGACAGAAAGGGCGTAGTCAAACGAACAGTTTTATTGGAACACGTTATTTTGACTATGAAAAAAATCCGTACCGCGAGGTTGTCCTCAGTTATCAAGTGACCTTGATTTTTACGAATGAAAGACTCTATCGGATGATTCCAAATGCTGAACTCATGTGTAGTATCTTACTTTTCGTGGTTTGGATCGCTGGCTTTTTAGGTTTGGTCCGACGATGTATCAAGAAAATACGGGCGGAGCTTGCCAAGGTTACAAGGACCAACGAAGCCATTGGCAAAATGAATCTGGATTATCAGCGAGAAAGTAGCACGTATAAAGAAATTCAAGACTTACTCGATTCCTTAGATGTAATGAGTCAAGAGCTCAAACTTTCTCTGCAAGAACAATGGGCAACTCAGCAAGAGCAGCAAGAATTAGTACAGTCAGTGACCCATGATATTCGCACACCGATCACCTTGATCAAAGGACATCTGGAGCTTCTGGAAGAAGAATTGGATGAACAGCAATATCCAAGTTTACCTTTGTTGAACAAAGGTGTTCAGCGCCTAGAACAGTATATCGAGCAGTTGAAAAAAATGAGTGTGCCGCCCCATCTCCAAAAAACAGCGGTGAACATGCCGATCATCAAAGAATGGATTCAATTGGCAGAGGAACTCACACAAAATGCCAAACATTCATTAATAATCAAAGGTCAGGATCCAAGCTTAGTCCAGCTCGATCAGCAACAAATTGCCAGAGCGCTGCAAAATATTCTCGTCAATAGCTTGGAGCATTCAGATGCAGGAACGAAAATCTTACTTTCTTTTGATGACGAACCATCTTGTTATCGAATCACGGTTGAAGATGAAGGGATTGGCTTTAGTCAAAAGGCTTTGGATCAGGGGACAGAGCGTTTTTATACGACAAATACCGATCAAGAGCACCACGGATTGGGGCTGGCGATCGTCAAGGAGATCGCTGCAAAGCATCAGGGAAAAGTCATTCTCCAAAATGGACAAGTAGGGGCCAAAGTAAGCCTCCTATTTGAAAAAAATTAAAATTTGTTACAGTGAACAATCTATTTTGTATCATAATGCTTTACTATGGAAAAGACTTATTTCAGGTCAGCCGTGGAACCGCCGTGAGCCTAGCGTTTCACGGCTTTTTTCTTTTTACTTTAATCAAAATGCTGCGTACCATTCATTGATTCACAGGGTCTTTTGAACGAGGTGACACCGCTGTCTAGTTGTTTTGTTCTGCTAAAATATAAATACTCTCTGTCAATCATTTATCACGTAAGCTACGAATGGTTGACAGAGAGTATTTAGTGTAACAAAGAGCCGGACTTGTGTTGTCGCCATACGGTACTTTTATAAGAAAAAAAGCGATGTCATTGTAATATTTTTCTTTGATTCGCTTTAGAAATTCTAATGAAAACAGTGTTTTAATGAAACACAACGTAAAATCATGTATAATGGGTACGATACTTAAGATGGAGAAAAGTATACTTATAAAAACGAGGTGACTTTTTGTGAAGAAAATATTAGTTGTTGATGATGAGAAACCAATCTCAGACATCGTGAAATTCAATCTCACGAAAGAAGGCTATGAAGTCTATACAGCTTATGACGGAGAAGAAGCGCTGGAAAAAGTTCAGGAGGTAGAACCAGATCTGATCTTGCTAGATTTGATGTTACCTAAAATCGATGGACTGGAAGTTGCTAGAGAAGTCCGAAAAACGTATGACATGCCCATCATCATGGTCACTGCCAAAGATTCAGAAATCGACAAAGTGTTGGGATTGGAATTGGGCGCAGATGACTATGTAACCAAACCTTTTTCTAATCGTGAATTGGTTGCTCGTGTGAAGGCCAATCTTCGCCGTGGTTCATCCGCAGGCAAAGAAGTTGAAGAGCCGGCAAACAGTGAATTACCGATCGGTGATTTAACGATCCATCCAGATGCTTATATGGTAACCAAAAATGGTTCTGTGATCGAGTTGACCCATCGTGAATTTGAATTACTTCATTATTTAGCAAAACATATTGGTCAAGTAATGACTCGTGAGCATTTGCTCCAAACAGTCTGGGGCTATGATTATTTTGGTGATGTACGTACAGTAGACGTGACCGTTCGACGATTGAGAGAAAAAATTGAAGACAGTCCAAGTCATCCAAATTATCTTGTAACCAGACGTGGCGTAGGTTACTATTTGCGCAATCCGGAACAGGAGTAAAGGTTTATGAAGAACAAAGTTCGCTTTTATCAATCAGTGAACTTTAAGATCGCCCTGACATTTATCTTGATTTTGTTGATTTCAATCGAGATTATCGGGGCGTATTTTATTCGCGGATTGGAACAATCTACTATTGAAAGTTTTAAAACAGGAATGAATACCCAAGTCGAGACACTTGCTGGAACGCTGGGCAATTATTTAGACCGACAAGACAGTGCCGACAATGAACAGGTCGACAATGAGATTCAGCGGGTATTAGACAACAGTGACTCGTCAGACATTCTGGAAATGCGCGTCGTGGATCAAAAAAGCATTATTCGGGCGACAACGAATGTCAGTGATAAAGGTTCTATAGGGAAGAAAAATGAAATTTCTTATATTGAAGACTTCGCGAATCGCAGTTTTTCTGCGTTCGATGAGACGACCGGTGACCGGATCCAGATCAACGTGCAGACGATCCAGTCCAAAGGGGACACGATCATCGGTGTTTTGTATGTCAAAAGCAATCTAGAGCAAAAATATCAGGAAATCAACAACATTGCCCTTATTTTTGTAACAGCCTCACTGATCGCAGCTGTGATCACGATGATTGTTGCTGTACTGATTGCTCGTTCGATCACTCAACCGATTGGCGAGATGCGGGAACAAGCCTTGCGTATCGCTAAAGGAGATTATAGTCGAAAAGTAGCGGTCAAAGGAAAAGATGAGTTGGGACAATTGGCGGAGACCTTCAATCAGCTGGCAGAACGAATCGAAGAAACACAGGAAGCGATGGAGTCTGAGAGAAATCGGCTAAACAGTGTATTGGCACATATGACCGATGGTGTCGTAGCCACTGACCGTCGCGGGAAAGTTATTACGATCAATGAAATGGCGTTGTCCTTATTGAATGTCACGCAAGAAGAAGCCATTGGACAGTCAATTTTGACATTATTGGAAATGGATGAAGACTATACCTTGCGGAAGTTGCTGGAAAATCCGGATGAGATTTTACTGGAACGACCCTCCAATGTCCAGAATTTGGATCAATTGATTTTACGTGTCGATTTTTCGATGATCCGACGGGAATCAGGCTTTATCTCAGGTTTGGTTGCGGTACTTCATGACGTTACCGAACAAGAAAAAACCGAACAGGAACGTCGTGAATTTGTATCAAACGTCTCTCACGAACTACGAACACCACTAACAAGTATGAGAAGTTATATTGAAGCCTTGAATGAAGGCGCTTGGAAAGACGAAGAGATCGCACCGAATTTCTTGAAGGTTACATTGGACGAAACGGACCGAATGATTCGAATGATCAATGATCTGCTAAATCTGTCGAGAATGGACAGCGGCAATTCTGAAATGCAGCTAGAATTGATCAATTTCAAGGATTTGGTCAACTTTGTTCTGGATCGTTTTGACATGATGGTTAATAATCATGAGAAGAATTATATTATTCGTCGAGAATTCACGAAAAGAGAGCTTTGGTTAGAGGTAGATGCGGATCGAATGATCCAAGTGATCGATAATATTATGAACAATGCGATCAAGTATTCTCCTGATGGAGGAACGATCACCGTACGCTTGGTCGAGACCCATAACAACATCGTTTTAAGTGTGACCGATCAAGGACTAGGTATCCCCAAAAAAGACTTGTCTAAAATTTTTGACCGCTTTTATCGAGTGGATAAGGCTCGTGCCAGAGAGCAGGGCGGGACAGGTCTTGGATTGGCTATTTCCAGAGAAGTTTTAAAAGCCCACGGTGGAACGATCTGGGCAGAAAGTCGCGAAAATGTAGGTTCTACGTTTTTTATTAGTTTGCCGTATGAACCGTATGAGGAGGACTGGTGGGAATGAAGATATCCGAAAGATTTGTTCGTTTTGGATTGATCCTGATGATTGCTGTAAGCTTTTATCTGACGTATCTTATTTGGCTAGGTCCTACCAATCGTGACGGGACTGTAGAGAATCAAACCGACACAGAGATTCAGGAGAACCTCAACTACAAAGAGGCCTCAGACATCTTCCTACCACTGAGATTGGCGCGTATTCAGGAGGATTCAGCAGCCGAAACGAATACAGAGAGCTTGATCAGAAAAGTTCAGGAGGAAGTAGCTGATGCGCGTTACACAGATGGACAGATCAGAAGCTATCATACAAGAGAAGAGTTTTTAGAGCAGTCGCGGATGACGGACGGAATTGAGTTGGCATACACAGCGAACATGCCGATCACGGACTATATGGAGACCTTTCATGTGAACGTGCCGATAGAGGATCAAGAAGCGGAAGGTTTTTCCTTCTTTCGAGTCCAACTTGATTTTGCCAGAAAAAAGATTCGTTTGTTGAATTCTCAGACGCAGACGATTTTAGAAGCAACGATTTCTTCTGTGACGAACATCGAAAATACACTGGAAGATAATTCAGCAGAGTGGATCGATGTCTTTCGGGACGAATACCTTAGTAGTAGTCAGTTCTTTACAAGTGAACCTGTAAAACTGAAAATGTATAGCTACATTTCTTCAACAAGGCCGTACACGATCTTTAGAGATTCTTTTTTCTCTAATCCTAAAAATATTCGGAGCAGTGATGGAACAGCGAACTTGAATCTCTATGATGGATCAGAATCGATGACGATCCAGCAAAACAGACAGCAAGTTGATTTTCGTGGAAGTGTTCCGCTCGATGAACAATTTTCGATTTATGAGACGAGCTACCGATATATTCGCGGATTAGGTACCAACTATGGATCGATGCGCTTGTTCGATCAAAAAGAGCAGATGATGGATTATCGTATTTTTGTTGAAGGCTTCCCTATTTTTAGTGAACAGGATGAAGGCCGGATCATGGTCCAGTTTTCAGAGATCGGTCAAACCAGTCAAGCAAACGTAGAGATTACTGCCAATTTGAATACGATTCAGGTACCCATTCCTTCTGATCAAGAAGTGGAGCTTCCTGCCAGCTACGATGTTGCCCAGACCCTTTATGGAAATGGAGCAGAAGTGGGCAGACTGGAAGCGATCATTGTTGGCTATAGCTGGAAGAATCTCCAGGATACGGGCGTTGTGGATCTGCAACCGGATTGGTACATTGAATACGATGATGCCTGGTACAGCTATGAAGGACTACTGAAGCATTTACAGGAAGGCGAGGAGCAGTAAGATGGATTTTAAACGAATCGAATGGATTTTTTTCTTAGCTTTCCTAGGGGTCAATGTCTTTCTCTTTAATATCTACCGTGAAGCTAGCGCAGAGCAGAACATCGTCTCCCGTTCCAATCAAAAAGTACCGATCGAGCAGCGGTTAGCTTCTGAGAACATCAAATCAGAGGGTGCTTTTTCTAATGAACGGTTGCAGGGCTATTATTTAAGTGGTGAACCAACGGACATGGAAGAAGCGTTGCAGAGAGAACAGGAACGGCTGAACATGCCTAACTTACTGGAAGAGGCGACCGTGATTGAGGACACAACCTTGATTCACAGAGTCAGTGATGGTACCTATGTTAGTGACAGTAATCGTATGAATGATGTTTTACGCAGTTACTTTGATCGAGAGGATAAAGTCTTGTTCGGCAGTGAATATACCTATATTCCTGAATGGACACGTTGGAACGATGAGCATCCAGATGTTTTTGCTGCTCAAAGCTATGAGGGAATCCCAATCAATGATCCTTCCAGCAGCTTGATGTTGTCTTTGGAATCAAAGGATGAATTATTGGAAGTTGTTAGCTACACGCAAACGCATATTTCCAATCTAACGCCACTTCGTGAGGCAATAAGATTATATTCTGAAGAAGATGCCGTCAATACTTTATATGTGAATAATAAAGTTCCGGGAAATGCTACGTTGAAATGGCAACAGCTGGCTTATACGCTGACCTTGAATGTTCGCGGGAAGAATGTGTATGTACCTGCCTGGTTTGTCGCGATCGAAGAAGCAGATGGGACGATCCAGATTGAACGAGTCAATGCCTTTACCAATCGAATCATTACAAATAGTACGATGCAATCGGTAGAAAATACGTAAGAAGACAGGTATAATGGAAATAGTTTTTTAATGAGAGAGGAAGTCACGCAGAATGGAGAAACAAAAAGCATTTCAAATCAGTGTATTAGCCAGTGGAAGCTCTGGTAATTCCCTGTTTATTGAAACCGAAAAAAAGAAAATTTTGGTGGATGCTGGTTTGAGTGGCAAAAAGATCACGTCTCTGCTAAGTGAAGTTGGCCGAAATCCTGAGGAACTGGATGCTATTTTGATCACGCATGAGCATCGTGATCATATTCATGGCGTGGGTGTGCTAGCTCGCAAGTACAAGCTGGATGTCTATGCCAATGAAAAAACTTGGCAGGCGATGTCACCATTGATTGGTAATGTTGCTGTTGAGCAGCAGCATATTTTTGAAATGGGCAAAGTCTTGACCTTTGGTGATCTGGACATTGAGAGCTTTGGAGTCTCGCACGATGCGGCAGCTCCACAGTTCTATCGTTTTTACAAGGATGGCAAGTCCTTTGTTATGTTGACAGATACCGGTTATTGCAGTGACTATCTACGAGGAGTCATTCGTGGAGCTGATGCATATTTAATGGAGAGCAATCATGATTTGGAAATGCTGCGGATGGGGGCGTATCCCTGGAATTTGAAGCAGCGTATCTTAGGCGACCGAGGGCACTTATCCAATGAAGATGGCGCGCTAGTCATGACTGACATTTTGACGGATAATACGCAACGAGTGTATTTGGGACATTTGAGTCGAGAAAACAATCTGAAAGAACTGGCACACATGACGATGGAGAATGTGTTAAGAGAACATGATTTTGCCGTTGGCGAGGCAATTCATGTTTGCGATACGGATCCTGATAAAGCGACAACATTGTTCGCGATTTAAATAGTAAAAAAAGTATGAGATTTCCTCGTTTAAGGAGATGATCTCATACTTTTTTAGATTGCTTTATTCCACAGGGGCAGCAGCTAGTGTCCAAGTGATTGTTGCATCATAGGTTTTCGCTTTAGCCGTTCCACCATAAACGGTTAAGACAGACTTCGTGCAACCCAAATTATTTAGCTAAGTACCCATACCAGTATCTTTAGTAGCAGAGAAAACCGTTTGGTCATTTGCTTTTAAGGTAATATCACTCGCAGTAGGTTTAGTACTCGTATTTCCTGGACTGGTTACAACTTCTCTACTAACGAGAATGATATTAGCACCTTTTAAAGTTTCATCATCAGCTGATGCAATCGGAGAGATATTTGCTTGCACTTCCCAACCAGCACCTGTTCCACGTTTATCAGTTACTTGAACACGAGGATATTGAGCCTTTGCCGTATAGGTTTGAGTTGAAGATGGAATTTGGTTTGTTCCAAAATCAAAATTAGAAACATAGTCTAAACTCAAAGGGCCGGCAGAGCCAGTTCCAGGGTTGGTAGGGTCACCGGGATCGGTTGGATCTAGAGGCTTCGTTGGTGTAGTATCATCACCGGTAAAGCTAACTGTTGCCTCAGAGGTCTCTGCTTGTACCAGTTGTGGTACAAAAAGTAGTGTAGTGCTCAATAATAGACTTGCTCGAATTAATTTATTCTTCATGTGTATCCTTCTTTCTTTTTTTAAAGTAGATGAACAGTAGCAATAAGATAAATAGAATCAGTAGGAACCATCCTAAAATCTTCAGCCAGTTTTTCGGGGAAGCTTTTTCGACATTTCTTCTTCAACCTTCTGATAATTATCGTCGGTTACCTCAAATTCCTGACTCCATTCCCAATGATGCTCACCAGAGTTAGCTTCTCCTGAAAACAAGTAGGTTCCGGGTTCCAGCGAACCATTCTCTAAAGGCATCGTTAAATGAAACATTGAAATAGGTGCGACTTTACCATTTTGAAATTGATGGGTTTCAATGACTTCACCATTTTTTGAAATAGATGATTCAATAGTCAAATCACTGATCATTGTTTCTACAGGGTTGCTCAATTCTGCTTTGACGACAGGGTGATTGTTTTCAGAGTCAAGAGTGATGTCTCCCAACTCTAGTGACGGTGTTAGTACTTCATCGTTCGTTTGCAGTTTTACAGCAATGGCATAAGCAAATTGATTGTAAAAGTTGATGTTGCTTTCTTTAGATGTATCAGATGTTTGTTCATAAATATATATTCCCCCTAAGATATATCCAGGAATGTTTGTTTCGGGATAGGTTAAATCAAAGGAAATAGTTTTTGTTTCTTGAGGATCGGCTTCAATCACTCGTTGTTGTTGCTCTTCGTCTACGATTTGTGAAAATGTAGGCGTACCTATCAGTGGTTTTTGGGTTCTACTATAGGCGATTGTAAGACCATCACTTGTCGTGGCATCGTTTGCTTCAACAAGAAATGTTTTTTTCTGTTCACTTGTATTTTCAAGTGTGACAGAAATTTTTTGTGTTTCCCCAGGTTCAACCTGAAGATCAAAATAAGTGTTTTCTTTGCTTATTTGATTTTCAGACAACTGCGCAGCAACTTGATAGTCAACTTGTGTTTCTTCACCGTAAGCGAGGGATGTTTGGCAGAAAAACACAAAAGCTAAGATAAAGATAAACGTTTTTTTCACGGATTTCCTCCATTCGATACATAGATTGGTTGAGGCCTCTCGCTGTAAAGATACTGGGAATCGATTTGTTCGTCAATGCATTAAAGTGTCCTTTTTTAGAATGGAACGGCCGGGAAATGTTGATATATGAAGTTTATCTTTCTTTTTTTCTCAAAACTTTTATTTTAGTCGATAAAAAATGTAAAAAACATACAAATTTTATCTGAAAAATTTCAGTAAAATATGAATTTGAAGAATACAGTTTTGAAAATCAGATAGAAAGAAGGTAAACGAATGAAAAAGCAATTGCAGCTGTAACTATTCTCTTGATGTTCCAATCGTCGTTCGTTCCAGTAATGGCAGAAACGACAACAGAAAGTTCTCAAGCGACTGAGCAGACCAGTGAATCGGAAACCCCGCAACAAGACTTCAGAAACCGCTACGACCACTGAGAGTGAAGAATCGACAGCAGAGAGCAGTACTCCGATCGAAACGAGTGAAACATCCGAAGAAACAACGGAATCCTCTGTTGAAACCTCAGAATCGGAAACCACGGAGAGTGAAACAGAGACTTCGACCGAAGAAACGACGGAACCAACACTCGAAAAGCTTGCTTCTGGTAGATCTGTCTCAACTTGTTTTAAAACCAGGAGATGTTTTATCGCTAGGTCTTCCTGTTCAGTTTAATCAAATTGGAACGTTTGATTATACAGGACTCTTAAAAGGTACTAGTGATGTAGAAAGAAAATATGCCTTACCTGAACTTTCTATGGAAAGGACATCATTTGTCGTTAACAAACCACAATTGTCTTTAGTATCTGTTCCAGATCTTGATTTTGGTCAAAATAAAATTCAGTCACAGGAAATGGATCTAAGCACAAGCGCCTCCCAAGTGATTCAAGGAGTCGATGAACATCCAATCATCAAAAATTGGCAGCTATCAGTCAAAGCAACTGATTTACAGAACCTAGCAGGAGAAAAATTGGACTCGTAGTTATTTTTAGGTGAAAATCCTCTCTCGGTGGCTAATGAGTATACTATTTACACAAATAATGAGCTCCATGAAGGGCCATTTGAATTGACCTTCACTGCTCAAGAAGAGGTACAGCCTTCAACGATCAAAGCTGGTACTGGCTATCAAGGAACGATTACCTAGACGATCATTGATGGCGTGTGATCATTATTGAGTGGTAAAAGTTAAATTATACTTAACAGATAGGCAATCAATGGTTTTATTTAAAGTTAGGTGTTAAAGTCTTGACTTCGATAAAAAAGATTAGAAGGAGAAATAAAATAGCATGCGAGCATTTTTAGATAGTAATTGTCGAAGAAAAGTTGAACTACTGATCTTGTTGAATAAAGAAAACGACATTACTTTTAATGTTTTGAGTCGCAGTTTAGGTGTGTCACGTCCGACTATCCTGCGCGACTTGGAAGAGATTCAAACGAAATTTAATGAATGGCAAGTGACAGAAGCGGCGATAGCTATCCGTAAAACAACAGTCTATCTGATTGTTAAAGAAAATTTTTCCATTCATCAAATAGTATTAAATTACTTGAATGAAAACCTACGATATCAGGCTTTAGTAGAAATTTTTCATTTTTTAACATATTCATTTACGTGAATTTACAGAAACTCACTTTGTTTCTTATAATTCACTTTATAAAAAATTGAACAGCCTGAATAAGGTATTAAAGAATTTTGATTTAAAATTTGTGACGAACAAACAAGCAGAATTACTAGGTAGTGAAAAACAACTGCGTTTTTTCTGCTCAGAATTCTTTTGGTACTCTTATAGTGGGATAAGCTGGTCTTTTCATAATATTCCCAGAGAGAGTTTGGAATCTTTTGTGGAACCGATTGAACACATTCGTGGAAAAAAATTAGGAATCGTTGAAAAAGAAAAATTTTTTACGATTTGGCGATTTGTCTGACTCGTATTCAGCAAGGGAATTTTATTCCTTTGTCTATATTAAGACATGAATTTTTGAAAGATAGCTGGCAATTCAACTATATTGAGCGTTTCTTCCAGCCATTGTTTGAATCGGATATTAGAAGCATTAGCAATGTTCAAATGAAAGCGGAGATCGCTTTTGCCTATATCTTTTTATTTGCACAAGAGTATCATATGGAAGACAACAAAAATATTGGAGAAATGTTGTTTTATTGCCAGACGCATCATTTGCAAGCTGGAGAAATAACAAATCGTTGGTTTCAAATGTTCTATCAGAATTTTCCTTTGACTACGTCTGCCAAAGATTACAGTCTGCTTTATGCTAATTTGATACACAAACATGTAAAGGCCTTGACTTTTAAAGGAGCAGGGAGTTTGAGTGGCATTGATCTAGGAGCCTCCGTCTATGTTCATCCTGAGATGAATCGACGGATCGTGCGTATTTTTGATCAATTAGCTCAGGATTCTCCGGGCTTATTGAAAAACAAACAATTCTTGCTGGACAATTATCGTTTTTTGATTAGTCAATACATTGAGCAAGAGCGAAAAACCTTGTCTGTCTGCGTATTGTCCGTGTTTGGTGAAGAGTATTTGGATATGATCAAGAGGCATGCGTTTCAGGGAATGGATTTTGAGGTGATTGTGTCAGGTGACATTGATGATACGACCGATTTGGTGATTACAGACCGTAAATACGAAGACATTGAATTTGATAAGAATAAAATTTTGTATTGGGAAAATATCCCTAGTAAAAAATCTATGTATCGAATTCAGACCTATATTCATGAACATTTTGGTTATCTCAAGGATGCTTGAGATACGTTTGAAAACATCTCAATAGAGGAATTGTCTGTTGTGAACTAAATGTTAAATAAAAAAACACCTTCATTCTGTAAGACGCTTGTAACTTTCAAGGCCTGCAGGATTGAGGTGTTTTTTTGTCGAAATTAAAATGGATAAAACAGTTGTACGATCACCACAAGGCTGTTCATCCCGACATGGGCCAGGATCGGTGTCCAGATCCTGCCGGTCAAATAGTAGAGCGAACTGAAAAAAAAACCAAGTGAAAAGTAAAGCAGCAGATGTCCGTCTTGATGGATCAAGGCGAATAAAACCGAACTAATTCCTATTGCTAGCCAGACATTGATAGATGATTCCATCAACCCAACCAAGGCTCGGCGAAACACGAATTCCTCCATGATCGGTCCACCGATCATCACCGCTGTCATGAATAGCGGTTGTTGCAGGATGATCTGAATTGCACCAGAGGTATTGGCAGAAGTGATGTCTTGTCCCAAAAATTGCTCGATATACAAGACAATATTTTGTAAATAAATCGCTGCAAAAATCCCTAAAAAACCTAAAAGAAGACACAGGATCCATGAGAACTGAGTGGTCTCAAAGGAAAGTTTTTTCTTTTGTTTGAGATACAGCCCCGTCAAACAAGCTGCCCCTAATAAATAAGTGATCGTTGTCAGGATTACTTGACCGTCTAAATCTGTAGCGATCGAAGGGAGATAATAAGCAACTGCGTAAATGCCGATGGTCAGTAGACTGTATTTTTTGATCGACATAGGGAACCCCCTTTCGTCTATTTGTTTTATTATAGCAAATAGACGAAAAACGGGGTAGCCTTTGGATCAGCTATTGAGTTTAACCAATTTTGACTTTTATGAAAAAAATGATTCAAAAGACTTGCAATCTGAATGGAAAATGAGTAATATTAGTTTTGTAAGTTAGCACTCTAGTTAAGAGAGTGCTAATGATAAAAAAGTATCAAAAGATTAATTGGAGGGATTTATCGTGTTGAAGCCATTAGGTGATCGTGTGATGATCGAAGTCGCACAAGAAGAAGAAAAAACTGTCGGAGGACTTGTTTTAGCATCTGCAGCCAAAGAAAGACCGCAAACAGGAACGGTTATCGCTGTCGGTGAAGGCCGAGTTTTGGATAATGGTGAATTAGCAGCTGTGTCAGTCAAGGTTGGCGATACAGTGTTATTTGAAAAATATGCTGGTTCTGAAGTGAAATACGACGGTAAAGAATATCTAATTTTTTCAGCAAAAGATATCGTCGCAATTGTAGAATAATAAAAAAATTTTGAGGTGAATCAAATCATGGCAAAAGAAATCAAATTTGCAGAAGATGCTCGTGCAGCAATGCTGCGTGGCGTAGATAAATTAGCAGATACAGTAAAAGTTACCTTAGGCCCAAAAGGTCGTAACGTTGTTTTAGAAAAATCTTATGGATCACCATTGATCACAAATGATGGGGTAACGATCGCAAAAGAAATCGAACTAGAAGATCATTTTGAAAATATGGGTGCGAAATTAGTTTCTGAAGTAGCATCTAAAACCAATGATATCGCTGGTGACGGTACAACGACTGCCACTGTCCTAACGCAAGCAATCGTTCGTGAAGGTTTGAAAAATGTGACAGCTGGTGCGAACCCATTAGGCATTCGCCGCGGGATCGAATTAGCAACTAAAGCAGCAGTGGAAGAATTACACACTATTTCTTCTATCGTTGATTCTAAAGAAGCAATCGCTCAAGTAGCTGCCGTTTCTTCTGGTAGCGAACAAGTCGGAGAATACATTGCAGACGCTATGGAAAAAGTCGGCAATGACGGCGTGATCACTATTGAAGAATCAAAAGGAATCGAAACAGAGTTGGAAGTAGTTGAAGGAATGCAGTTTGATCGTGGTTACCTTTCTCAATACATGGTAACGAACAGCGACAAAATGGAAGCAGACCTAGAAAATCCATACATCTTGATCACAGACAAGAAAATCTCAAATATTCAAGATATCTTACCTTTATTGGAACAAATTTTACAACAATCAAAACCATTGTTGATTATTGCAGACGATGTTGATGGTGAAGCATTGCCAACTTTAGTCTTGAACAAAATTCGTGGAACATTCAACGTCGTGGCAGTGAAAGCACCAGGCTTTGGTGATCGTCGTAAAGCAATGTTAGAAGACATCGCTGTTCTAACTGGCGGAACTGTCATTACTGAAGACTTAGGTTTAGAATTGAAAGATGCAACGATCGATACTTTGGGTCAAGCAAGCAAAGTGGTTGTTGACAAAGATAACACAACAATCGTTGAAGGTGCGGGTACCAAAGAAGCCATCGACGCACGTGTTCAAGTAATCAAAAATCAAATCGCAGAAACAACTTCTGATTTTGACCGTGAAAAATTACAAGAACGTTTAGCAAAACTAGCTGGCGGTGTCGCAGTAGTGAAAGTCGGCGCAGCGACTGAAACCGAATTGAAAGAATTAAAATTACGCATTGAAGATGCTTTGAACGCAACACGCGCAGCGGTTGAAGAAGGCATGGTCTCAGGTGGGGGTACTGCTTTGGTCAATGTGATCAATAAAGTAGCGGAACTTGAAGCAGAAGGCGATGCAGCAACCGGTGTGAAAATCGTTTTACGCGCATTGGAAGAACCTGTTCGTCAAATCGCTGAAAATGCAGGCTACGAAGGTTCTGTCATTATCGATCGTTTGAAAAATGCAGAATTAGGCATTGGTTTCAATGCAGCAACTGGTGAATGGGTAAACATGCTAGATGCAGGAATTGTTGATCCAACGAAAGTGACTCGTTCAGCCTTGCAAAATGCAGCCTCTGTTGCGGCACTGTTGTTAACAACTGAAGCAGTCGTTGCAGACAAGCCAGAGCCAGCTGCACCAGCAGCAGCTCCAGCAATGGATCCATCAATGATGGGCGGCATGATGTAATCACTAACGACAAACCCTAATTTATCAAGGGTTTGTCGTTTTATTTTTGTTTATCTTCATCTAAAAGGGGCACAACAGGATCTTCTGGTGCTGAAGTGGCCATGAGTAGAGTCATAAAAAGGGAAACATCTCTAAGCCAATCCATCTTCATCGTTTGAGAAAAAATTGTCCATTCTCGTATCATTAAAAGTAAAAGATTCTTGACATTTTGCAGATAATTCACTAAAATCATTAATGTAAAGAAGTTTTTACTTTTTAGGAGGTCAATATGAAAAAAGCGGATGAAATGGAAATGACAATAAATTTTAAAGCAACAAGATTTTCTTGGATTGCTGTAAATATTTTTTTGATTCTTTGGGTGATGCTTCATAAAATTCTTAGTGGAGAACTGTTGGTTATACCGCTAATCCTTAGTTTTGTGCAAAATATGCTCTTTTTTGGATATAAAATTTATCTATCCAAAAAAATGGTCAATTGAGCGATGAAGAATAAAATCAAGCAATTACGTAAGGAAAAGGGTCTACGTCAGGAAGATCTGGCAAAAAAACTGTCTGTGACTCGGCAAACGATTATTGCTGTCGAAAATGATAAATACAATCCGACACTTGAATTGGCGATGAAGATGGCTAAATTGTTGGAAACGACAGTGGAAGAATTATTTACATTAGAAAATAATTCGGCCTAATATCGTAAAAGAGATAAAAGAATACTAATCAAAAGCCGATCACTTGAGAAGGAGCGCCTTCAAGTGATCGGCTTTTTTATCGATTATAAGTGAGGAAAAAGTGAGCGTTCAGTAAGGAAGAATTGCTTTTATCAAAGGCGCTTGATAAAATAAATGAAACTGTGAGTACACCTACAGAACGACTCTGAAAAATTGTAAAGTGGTGGTAAATAATGGGAAACGAAACGATCAATGCTCAACAAAGAGATTATCAAGCAGGAAGCTGTTACATTGAGTTGATTTTGGATTCAAAAGGAGAAAGTAAAGACTTTCGTTTCCTAGAGATGGACGATACTTTCTTGTCTTTGCTCAATTGGCAGGGGAACCAAAGCGAAGATTTGAAGGGGTCTGATGTCTTTAGACAATGGCCACAGGATTTCAAAAAATGGCAGGCATTGTGTACGAATGCCGTGTCTATGCAAAAAACACAGGAGCTGACTTATTGGATGTCAGAAGACGGTCGAGTATCTACCATGACCGCAATTCCTTTGAATGAAGAAAAGCTAGTACTCTTTTTGCGTCCGAATGATGTGCTTTCTGCAGAGCAACAGGAACAAAATGCACGCAAAGAAGTACTGCGAATGGTTGAGCCTTTATTTAGTAGCAAAAATTTTGCGGTGGCTTTGATTGAGTTTACTGGCGGAGAATACCGCTACATCAAAAACAATCCGTTGCACTTAAAATTGACTGGAGTATCTGAGATCACGGGGAAAAAACTTTCAGAGATTTTCAAAGGGGACTTATTCCAAATTGTGAAACAGACGATGGATCAAGCGATCAGCAGCACAGAACTGGTCCATTTTGAACGGGATTATGAGTTGGGAGATAGAAAATTTACGTTACAAACAGAGTTGACCTCTATTTTAAGTAGTGAAGGCATTCCCTTTATTTTGTCCTACAGTAAAGATATTTCGGAAATAAACAAATTCAAAAAAGAAAACCAGCAGCTCAACAATCGCTTGAGTGCGATGTTCAATCAGCACGCAGCGATCAAAATCATTTTTGATGTGAACACGGGGAAAGTCTTGGATATCAATCCTTCTGCCAGTGCCTTTTACGGCTATACAGAAGCAGAGTTTCTACAATTGAATATCCAAGATCTGAATTTGAATCCCGTGGATCTGCAAAAAGATCATCAAAAAAAGCAAGAGCACGGAAGTATTCTGTTTTCTTCACTGCCACACATTTTAAAAGATGGCAGTGTTCGACTGCTTGATATTTATTCAAGTTTGATCTGGGATGGCACTCAGCAGTTTAGCTTCTCGATCGCTTTTGATGTGACGGAACGAGAAACACTGCGCCAAATGCTCGTTCACGAAGAAGAGCTATTGAGAACGACTTTGCAGTCGATCGCAGACGGTGTGCTTACGATGGATCGCAAGGGCAGGATTACTAGTTTGAATAATGCTGCGCAAAAAATTACTGGCTGGAGTAGCGAAGAAGTCCAGCAACAACTTTTCTCAGACATTTTCACTATGTATGATGAAAGAATAAAAGAAAAGGTTAAGTTACCGATTGATCAAGTGATCCATAAAGGTGAAAAAATCGTTTCTGGCAATACGGCGATGCTTTCGACTAAACAGAACCAATGGATCCCGATCGCTAATAGTATTGCGCCGATCAAAGACCAGTCCCAAAAGATCCAGGGAGCGGTCATGGTTTTTCGAGACACGAAAAAAGAAAACGAACATCTGAAACAAATCGAATTTTTGAGCTATCATGATCCTTTGACGAAATTGTACAATCGACACTACATTGAAGAACATTTCACCTGTTTTACCCAAGCAGAAAACTATCCAATCACGGTGGTCATGGCAGATGTCAACGGGTTGAAACTGACCAATGATGTTTTTGGGCACAAAGCGGGGGACGAGCTTTTGAAGGCAACAGCGAAAGCCATCAAGTCAGCCTGTCAAGAACATCACATTGTTTCTCGATGGGGCGGAGATGAGTTTGTGTTGATTTTACCCAAAACTTCTCCCGGTGAGGCAGAAGAAATCGTTGGTAAAATTCGTGAAACCAAGATCGTATTATCACAAAATGGTGGTTTGGATGCCAGTGTTTCTTTAGGTTTTGCAACTGCACATTCTGAGGACAAAACGATAGTTCGAACTTTGAAGGAAGCGGAAGAACACATGTATCACCAAAAGCTGTTAGATGGACAAAGTTACCGAAATTCGATCATTAATACGTTATTGGCTACCCTTTTTGAAAATAGTACGGAGACTGAGGAACATTCCCAACGCTTACTGCATCATTGCCATGGTATTGGTCGTCAATTGGGTTTGTCATCACGGGAAATGGATGATCTTGCGCTACTTTCATTACTCCATGATATCGGCAAGGTTGGGATCAATCCAGCTATTTTGAATAAACCAGGAAAACTGACAGAAGACGAATGGAAGGAAATGAAGACCCATCCGGAGATCGGCTATCGGATTGCTCAGGCGACGCCAGAATTAGCACCTTTTGCACATTTGATCTTGTCTCATCATGAACGTTGGGATGGTAAAGGTTACCCTCATGGCTTGAAGGCTGGAGAAATACCGCTTGCTTGTCGTATTTTGGCAGTTGCGGACACCTTTGATGCGATGACAAACAATCGTGTCTATCGGTCAGCCAGTAGTAAAGAAGTGGCCTTGGAGGAAATCAAGCACAATTCAGGAACACAGTTTGACCCAATGATTGTCGAGATTTTTTTAAGTTTGTTTAATCAAGAGCAAAAGCAGTTTTAGTAAATGGAACAAATGATAAAAAGCGGGAGAAAGAAAAATATTCTGTCGCTTTTTAGGTGTTTTCGACTTTTTTTGTTATAATAGTACTAGAATTTAATGAGGGAGTTACTGCGGTATGCAAAAAACTTATACAGATGATAGTTTGACCTTACACACGGATCTATATCAGATCAATATGATGCAAACCTATTGGGAGTTAGGACGGGCAGATCTGCATGCCATTTTTGAATGTTATTTTAGAGAAATGCCTTTCAAACATGGTTATGCCATTTTTGCTGGACTGGAACGCTTGGTCCATTATCTTGAGACGTTGAAGTTTACAGATACAGACATCGAATACTTGAGAGAGATCGGTGGCTATCCAGAAGATTTTTTGGACTATTTGAAAAACTTTGAGTTTGCCTGTACGATTCGTTCGGTTAAAGAGGGAGATTTAGTCTTTAACAATGAACCATTGATTCAGGTGGAGGGTCCTTTGGCACAAGCACAGCTGATCGAGACGGCATTATTGAACATGGTGAATTTCCAAACATTGATTGCAACAAAGGCAGCACGTATCAAATCTGTGATCGGCGAAGATCCATTGTTAGAATTTGGTTCCAGAAGGGCGCAGGAATTAGAAGCAGCGATCTGGGGTACAAGAGCAGCCTTTATTGGCGGAGCAGATGCAACAAGTAATGTCCGAGCTGGGAAAATCTTTGGCATCCCTGCGAGCGGTACACATGCTCACTCACTTGTTCAATCCTATGGGAATGACTACGATGCCTTCGTAGCCTATGCTAAGACGCACAAGGATTGTGTTTTTCTAGTAGATACTTACGATACCTTGAGATTAGGTGTACCAAACGCGATTAGAGTGGCAAAAGAAATGGGAGATAAAATCAATTTCCTTGGGGTCCGAATCGATAGTGGTGACATGGCTTATATTTCCAAAAAGGTTCGTGAGCAGCTGGATGAAGCTGGTTTTACCGAAGCGAAGATTTACGCTTCAAATGATTTGGATGAAAACACGATCTTGAGTTTGAAGATGCAAAAGGCAAAAATCGATGTTTGGGGGGTAGGAACCAAGCTGATCACGGCTTACGATCAACCGGCATTAGGAGCTGTGTACAAGCTGGTTGCTATTGAAAACGACCAAGGGGAATTAATGGATACGATTAAGCTGTCAAGCAATGCTGAAAAAGTATCGACACCAGGTAAAAAGCAAGTTTGGAGAATTACTCGCAAATCTGATGGTAAGTCAGAAGGAGACTATGTGACTTTGTGGGATGAAAATCCGGTCGAGCAGGAAAGTATCTATATGTTCCATCCGGTCCATACCTACATCAATAAAACGGTCACGGATTTTGAGGCACGCCCATTGTTGCATGATATATTTATTGATGGACAACTAATTTACGAGCTGCCGGATCTTGAACACATCAAAGCTTATTCTCATGAGTGTCTAGATTCACTTTGGGAGGAATACAAGCGTGATTTGAATCCGCAGCCTTACCCAGTAGATCTGTCTACAGAATGCTGGAATCATAAAATGGCGATCATGGATAAGGTTCGCCAGCAAGTCAGGGAATTAACGGAATAAGGAGGACGAAAATATGAGTTTACAAGAAGAAATCATTGCACAACTAAATGTTAAACCAGCGATCGAGCCTTACGAGGAGATTCGCAAAAGTATAGAGTTTTTGAAGGACTATATGAAGAAACATCCTTTTCTAAAAACCTATGTACTGGGAATTAGTGGAGGACAGGATTCTTCATTGGCGGGTCGTTTGGCACAGCTGGCAATGGAAGAACTACGTCAAGAAACCAACGATGCGGACTACCACTTTATTGCTGTCCGTCTGCCTTATGGTGAGCAGGCAGATGAGGAAGATGCAAAACGTGCGATGGAATTTATCAACGCAGACAGTCAACTACGGGTAAACATCAAACCGGCAGTTGATGCAGAGGTTGCCGCTTTAGAAGAAGTCGGTATGAGTGTTTCAGATTTCAATAAAGGAAATATGAAAGCTAGACAACGGATGGTGACACAGTACGCGATTGCAGGAGAATATTCCGGTGCAGTGATCGGAACAGACCATGCGGCAGAAAATGTTACTGGCTTCTTCACGAAGTTTGGTGACGGCGGGGCCGACATTTTGCCACTAGGGAGCATCAACAAGCGCCAAGGAAAACAAATGTTGGCTGAGCTAGGAGCGCCTGAAGAAATCTACACGAAGACACCAACAGCTGATTTGGAAGATGGCAAGCCATTGATTGCTGACGAAACGGCTTTGGGACTACGCTATGATGAGATCGATGACTACCTTGAAGGGAAGACGATCTCCAGCGAAGCACAAGAAAGACTAGAAAATTGGTGGAAAAAAGGCGAGCACAAACGCCATCTACCAATTACTCGTTTTGACGATTTTTGGAAATAAGAAATAGTTAAACTACCGCGTGAACAGCCAAAATTTACTATTTTTTGAATAGTAGAAATTGAAGAATCTTATGAAATCATTGGTTTAAAATAGATTTCATAAGGTTCTTTTTTAATTGTTTCACTTAGGAGAGGGGCTGATTCAAGTCAGTCCTAAAAGCAACGTGAGTCTGTAGTCCTCCTCATCATGAATGTTATTTATGATTGAAAATATGAACGTAACGAAGAGTAGCAGCTCTAATAAAAGGTGACTGTAAACAAATGATAAGGGATTATTCTCTAGCTCTCAGGATTCTTTACTTTCGGTTGCTGGAAGATTACAATAAACTACATGAGAACAAAAGGAGGTTTTTATTTGAAGAAGATTCATCCTGTGATACGTTATCTGGGGATCGGACTCCTCGTCGTCATAGGGGTTATTTTGAGCAATTTATATTTGCAGTGGTGTCAGAATAACTTGTCCACGGAGCTGATGCTCAAATTTGCTTTTTCCTGGCATGCAGAAAAATTTTTTCTAGGTAGTCTGGTACTGTTGATTTTGTACTTATTTTTAGCCAGCTTGGCAGGTTCACTGATTGCTGGGGCAACTTTTTATGGAGTGTTTATTAGTCTTTTAGGTTACGCAACCTATTTAAAAATGTTGTATCGACAAGAACCTATTTATCCAGATGACTTGAAAATGGTCACTCAATTTGGACTGTTGAGAGAAATGATCGGTACCCTACCTTTTCTTTTGGCACTTCTGGCGATCATTGGGGCGATCGCACTGTTTTTCTGGCAGTTGTATCGCAGTATTCGCTTAGACAAGAACAAACAGCGACTACGACTGATCACACTGGGCTTGAGTATCATCGGACTGCTTTACATCAGTCATTTTAACAACGAAGCCAATCTTTTGAGAAAAGCCTACAATCGTTCGGCACTCTGGATTCCCTATTCACAAAAAATGAATTACTATAATACAGGATTTGTTGGCGGTTTTTTGTTTAATCTACGAGTGGAAGCGATGGCTGAACCAGAGGGCTACTCAGAAGCTACGATTGAAAAGATTGCCGAAAAATATCAAACAAAGAGTGAATCATCGGAGACTGAGGAGCCAAATATTATCTATGTCATGAGTGAAAGCTTCTCTGATCCAGATCATTTGACCGGGATCGAGGTATTGGGAGAACCTTTAGCTGAGTATTATGAAAAAGCCCAGCAAACCTACAGTGGCAAAATGCTCTCTCAAAATTATGGCGGCGGCACAGCCAATATCGAATTTGAGGCGTTGACTAGTTTTTCAATGGAGCTGTTCAATCCGCAAATGACGACACCTTACACGATGCTGGTTCCCAAGATGGATCAAATTCCTTCGCTCGTTTCGTTAACAAAAGAAAGAGGCTACGATACGATCGCTATCCATCCGTATGACACTACGATGTATAAACGAAAAGACGTCTACGATACACTTGGCTTCGATTATTTCTTTGATCAGGATTCTATGCATTATAGGGACACGATTGACAACAATCCGTATATTTCTGATGAAGCTGCTTATCATCAAATTCTTGATATTCTTGAGAACAGTGAGGATCCACAATTCATCCATTTGGTCACGATGCAGACCCATATGCCGTATCAAGGAAAATATTCGGATTTGGACTATAGTGCCAGCGGTATGAATACAGAAAGTATGAAGAATTATTTACAGGATATTGCCTACAGCAGTCGTTTCTTAAAAGAGTTCATCGAACAAATAGACTCATTGCCAAGAAGGACATTGCTTGTTTTTTGGGGCGATCATTTACCGGGTCTGTATTCTGAAGAGATTCAGGAAGAAAATGAAGCAACTACTTTACGAGAGACAGAATTTTTGATGTGGGATTCTCAAAACGATTGGTCTTATGAAGTTGACCAGATCACCAGTCCCTTTTATTTTGCACCCAACTTGTTTCAACGTAGTGGGATCAGAACTACCGCATTTTACGAGCTATTGTTGAAATTAGAGGAAGTGTTGCCTGCTTTTGAAAAAGGAATGTATTTGAAAGAGGATGTATGGGAAAAAGAATTGTCCTTAAGTCAGGAAGAGCAAGAGATCTATCAAGAATACGAACTGATCCAATACGACATCGTTGAAGGAAAACAATACAGTTTGACAACTGACTTTTTTGATTGATTCTTATTGTTTCACGAGAATAATGAAACACAAAAGGTTGAAAGCGGAACAAGTGACCAAATGAAACGTTTTTCTTGTCGAAAATAGCCGAAAAATTCTGTGAAACCTGTAGAAAAAAATTTGGACGAAAATAAAAATGTGGATAAGTAAATAAAGAGTTAGTAGTGGTGAAGCTGAACCTACACGGGGGTTTTATCTAGCTGACAGAATGGTTTGCCTCTTGTTTTGTACGAGAGACAAACCATTTCTTTTTTTGTATTGTGAACAAAGTATCAAGTTGTAACATACAACTACTTTGTATCACGATTGTATCAGAGTGGAACAAAATGCAACGTTTTGTTCCACTCCTTTTTTGATACAAAAAGTTGGAAACGCCTACAATTCAAGTGGTAGAAAATTGGCACAGTACTTGCTAAATATAAAGTGTAAAGAAGAGTGAAAGGAGCAAATGAAAAGTTGAAGGAATAGAAAAATATGGATCAACGATTAATTTTTAGAAAGGATGGTGAGTATGGCACACTATGATTTAATTGTCATTGGTGCTGGACCAGGCGGTTATATTGCTGCCGTCAGGGCTGCTCAATATGGAATGAAAGTTGCAGTTATCGAGAAAAAAGCCATTGGGGGAACTTGTTTGAATGTAGGATGTATTCCTTCTAAAAGCTATATCAAACATTCCAACTGGGTATTGTCTGCCGAGGAAGCAGGTAAGTTTGGAATCACTTATGAATTGAAGGAGCTGGATTTTCAACGATTAGTGGAACGCAAAAACCAAGTGATCCAAACCTTACAAGGAGGGATCCAGCATTTATTCAGCAAACATCAGATCAAGTTTTATGAGGGGACAGCCAGGATCGATCAAAAGCAAGTCATTATTTCCGACCAAAGATTGACTTATGAACATCTGATTCTAGCAACAGGCAGCCAACCCTTTGTGCCACCGATCAAAGGATTGGATCAAATAGCCTTCGATACGACAGATACATTTTTTGACCGTGATGTATTACCAGACCGTCTGGCGATCATCGGTGGTGGGATCATAGCCATCGAATTGGCTTTTGCAATGAAACCTTTAGGCGTCGATGTCACGGTTGTCGAAGTAGCCAAGGATATCTTGCTGACAGAAGATCCAGAGGCTCGTCAAATCGTGAAGCAGCAATTGATCAAAATGGGGATCAAGATCCATACAGATGTATCGATCGAACAAGTAACCGAAGAGACGATCGACTTACAGACATCTGAAAAGATCGCTTTTGATCAACTGCTAGTAGCAACAGGTCGCAAACCGGATTTAAGTTTGGCAAAACAGCTTGATGTGGAGCTGACAGAGGGTCAACGTTTTGTAAAAGTCGATCATCACTATCAGACAAGCCAACCGAATATCTATGCAATTGGAGATTTGACTGATAGCTACATGCTTGCTCATGTAGCAAGTGAGGAAGGACTGCGAGCAGTGCAGGCGATTCGCCAACAGCCGCAACGTCCGCTGGCAGCAGAATTGGTTCCACGCTGTTTATATACAGCGCCTGAAATTGCCAGTTTTGGTTTGAATCAAGCCGAGGCAGAGGCCCAAGGATATCAAGTGAGTGTCCGCAAGCTACCCTTTTCTGCTAATGGCAAAGCGATTTCTGCTTCAGAAACGACAGGCTTTGTTAAGATCATCACCGAACAGCAGTACCAGCAGATTTTAGGAGTCGTGATCGTTGGAGAACATGCGACCGAAATGATCCATACGGCGTTAGCTATCAAGCAATCAGAAGGAACGGTCCATGAACTAGCCGACATGGTGTTTGCTCATCCTACTTTGAGTGAAGTTATGGGTGAATCAGCCAAAAGTGTACTGTTCAAAGCCTTGCATGAATAAATAATTTGTCGACTTTCCTTAAAAGCAACAACTAAAGGATATACGAGGAGGATATATATGAAAACAAATGAAGAAAAACAAACAAAGACTGAAACGATCGAGAAGGTGGCAGTCAAAGAAGAAACGGCTGTGAAACCGATCAGTCAAGAAAAAGCACAGTGGATTTATCGAAACATGCTAGACATTCGTAATTTTGAAGATCGAGTTCATGAGATTTTTGTACGAGGAGAAATTCCTGGCTTTGTCCATTTGTATGCAGGTGAAGAACCGATTGCAACCGGCGTTTGTGCTCATTTGACAGATGCAGATTATATTACTAGTACGCACCGTGGGCATGGACATTGTATCGCTAAAGGCTGTGATTTGGATGGCATGATGGCAGAAATCTATGGAAAAGCTACCGGTCTTTGTAAAGGTAAGGGCGGTTCGATGCATATTGCTGATATCGATAAAGGGATGCTCGGTGCCAACGGAATGGTTGGCGGTGGTTTTCCGATCGCGACCGGCGCCGCTCTGCGTAATAAATATCTGAAGACAGACAGTGTGGCCGTCTGTTTCTTTGGTGATGGTGCCGCGAACGAAGGAACCTTCCATGAATCGATCAATATGGCTTCTATCTGGAAACTGCCAGTTGTCTTTGTCTGTGAGAATAATGGCTTTGCTGAAGCGACACCGCAGCACTATTCTTCTGGATCACCAACGATCGCTGAACGAGCGGTCGCCTATGGCATTCCTGGAGTTCGAGTAGATGGAAAAGATGTCGAAGCGGTGTATCAAGCTGCTGGAGAAGCAATCGACCGTGCCAGAAATGGCGAAGGCCCAACGATCGTTGAATGTGTGACTTACCGTAATTATGGACACTTTGAAGGCGATGAACAAAAATACAAAGCTCAAGAAGGCGATGAAAAAGCTCTTGCCGAACGCGATGGTATTGTAGAATTCCGTGAGTCAGCGATTCGTCAAGGTTTGCTGACAGATGATGAAGCTGACCAAATAGAACAGGAATCACACGATGCAGTGGAACATTCTATTGAGTTTGCCAAAGAAAGTCCTTTGCCAGACGCAGAAGCGTTGTATGCAGACGTACACCATTAAGAGAAAAAGACAGGAGTGAAAAAAATAATGAGTAGAAAGATTACATTTTTACAAGCAATCAACGAAGGTCTAGACATCGCAATGGAAAGAGACGATCATGTCATTCTTTTAGGAGAAGACATTGCAGGCGGAGCAAATGTAGACCATTTGGAAGAAAAAAATGAAGGCGCTTGGGGCGGTGTTTTTGGTGTGACAAAGGGTTTAGTTGAAAAGCATGGCCGTGAGCGGGTAATCGACACACCGATTTCAGAAATGGGCTATATGGGCGCCGCAGTTGGTGCAGCAGCTACTGGGTTGAGACCGGTACCTGAATTGATGTTCAATGACTTTATGGGCTGGTGTTTCGATACGATCCTTACGCAAGGCTCCAAAATGCAGTATATGTTTGGCGGGAAAGCAAAAATCCCAATGACTGTGCGGACCTGTCATGGGGCAGGAGCGTCTGCCGCAGCCCAACATTCAGGCTCTTATTATGGAATGTTTGGTTCGATTCCGGGAGTCAAGGTTGTAGTACCGTCTAATCCACATGATGCTAAAGGCTTGATGTTGTCTTCGATCGAAGATGACGGTCTAGTGATGTTTTTTGAAGATAAAACACTTTATGGTCAAAAAGATGAAGTTCCAGAGGGGTATTATACCGTAGAGATTGGTAAGGCGAAAGTCAAACGAGAAGGAACTGACTTATCGATCGTTACAATCGGTAAAATGGTCTATATTGCCTTAGAAGTAGCTGAGAAGCTGGAAAAAGAAGGTCTGTCAGTGGAAGTGATCGATTTGATCACCGTCGCTCCATGGGATCAGGAAACAGTCATCGATTCTGTGAAGAAGACCGGTCGTCTGATAGTAATCGATGAGGCCAATCCTCATAATAATACAGCAACTGACATTGCTTCGGTGGTGGGTGACAAAGCATTCGATTATCTGGATGGTCCAGTCAAATGTATTTGCGCACCAAACACACCGGTTCCATTTGCAGCAAATCTGGAGCAAGAATATTTACCGTCTGCTGATAAAGTTCTTCAACAAGCAGCAGAGTTGATCGATGATCTAAAAAAATAATAAAGGTGGTGAAAGATAGATGGCAGTAGAAGTTTTAATGCCGAAATTAGGCCTAACAATGACTGAAGGAACTGTTGATGAATGGTTGAAGCAAGAAGGGGATGCTGTAACAAAAGGCGAGCCGATCTGTACCATCAGTTCTGAGAAATTAACCTACGACGTAGAAGCACCCGAAGAGGGTACGTTGATCAAAATAACAGCTGACGTTGGCGCAGAAGTTCCTTGTATCACACCGATCGGTTATATCGGTTCACCAGGAGAAAATATTGATACAGCAGAAACTACTGAAACATCGGAAACTGTGGAGGAAGAAGAGTCAACCGTTGAAGCACCTCCGACAACAACGTCGGAAGCACCAACTCGTGAAGCTGGAGAACGAATCTTTGCTACACCATTGGCACGAAGAATTGCTTCTGAAAAAGGCTACGACCTAGCCCTGATCAATGGAACTGGTGGCAATGGTCGGATCACTCGTCGTGATGTGGAGAGCTATCAACCAGTGGCAACCACCAAAACAGCTGAGGGGCAAGTAGCAGCTCCAGTTCAAATCGGTGCGGGACTTGAAGGAATGAGAAAAACGATCGCGCAAAGAATGTACAACAGTCTTGCGAATACCGCTCAATTGACCTTCCATCGTAAAGCAGATATCACGGAGCTGATGGCTTTCCGGAAAACAATCAAAGATTCAGTGAATTCGCCTCTTAAGGGAAATCCGTTGGGAATCACGGCTTTACTCACCCGGGCAGTCGTCTTGGCATTGCAGGATCATCCAAATGTAAATTCTTGGTATGATGGCAAAGAATTAGTGACGCACAAAGAAGTTCACATTGGTATGGCGGTTGCTTTGGATGACGGTCTGATCGTACCTGTGATCAAAGATGCGGATCGAATGACCTTGACACAGATCAGCCAGAGTGTGGAACGTTTGGCCAGCAGTAGTCGTCAAGGTAGCTTAACGAGTGATGAGTTATCTGGATCGACCTTTACGATCACTAATCTGGGTAGTTTGCAGATCGAATACTTTACACCGGTATTGAATACACCTGAAGTAGGTATTCTCGGTGTCGGCGGCTTGTTGAAGGAGCTTGCGTTGACTGCAGAAGGAGACGTAACGGAAAAAGTGAAATTACCACTGAGCTTAACAACCGATCATCAGATCCTGGATGGCACACCTTCAGCAGAGTTCTTTAACAGTATTATCTATTATTTGGAAAACCCCTATCTGTTGATGCTGTGAAAGAGTTTTTGCGGGAATAGATGACCTTGTTCAAAACATGCAAGGAGTAGAATGAAGCAGGGAGACCGCGCCGGGAAGAACTCGACGTGGTTTTCTGTGCTGTAAAGAAAAATAGTAGAGAAAGGAAACGATCAAGAATGACAAATAAACAGTTTCCTGAAAATAGTTCAAGCAATCTTCTTTTTAGTCCGTTATTGCGTCAAACCTTGAGACAGGCAAGGAAAGCAGCGGTTGACCGTAAGCATCAAGAAGTGGACCTTGCACATGTCTGGCTGATATTGCTACAGCCAGAACACAGTGTCTTTCGTTTGCTGGGAGGCTTATCCTTGCCGATCGATCAGCTGCAAAGCGCTACTGAACTAGAGTTAAAAAAATTAGCGATTGCTTATGGTAAAACAGTCACTTATGGTCAGAAAAATAGTCGGAAATTACAGGAGCTTTTGAAAACAGCAGAGCATCTAGCACAAGAAAGGCAGGCTGAAAGCGTGACGGTCGAGGATTTGCTGACTGTTTCTCTCCAACATCCAGAGCTGCCGATGGTAAAAAACCTTCTGAAAGCAGGAGTGAATGAATCTGTATTGACAGGTCATTTGGATCAGTGGAGTCTTTCAGAAACGACTTTGACAGATTTAAAGCTGTCTGAATTTACAGCGTTGAATCAGTTTGGCACCAATTTGAATGAACTTGCTAAGGAAAACAAGCTAGAACCAGTAATCGGTAGAACTGCTGAAATCGGAGATGTCGTACGGATCATGTCTCGTAAAGCCAAGAACAATGTGATCTTGATCGGCGAGCCAGGAGTCGGAAAAACGGCGATCGTGGATGGCTTGGCTCATTTGATCAGCCAACAAAAGGTGCCTGAAAATTTAAAAGACAAGATCATTGTCAGTTTAGACTTGGGACAATTGGTAGCTGGAGCAAAATATCGAGGAGAATTCGAAGAGCGTTTGAAAGCTGTATTAAGAGAGATCAAACAGGCGGACGGTCGAATCATTTTATTTATCGATGAGATCCACATGATCGTTGGAGCTGGTAGAACAGAAGGAGCGATGGATGCAGGAAATCTATTGAAACCCATGTTGGCAAGGGGAGATCTGCATTGTATCGGAGCAACGACTTTGGATGAATACCGAGAAAATATTGAGAAAGACAAGGCTTTAGAGCGTCGGTTTCAACGAGTGCAGGTGGAAGAGCCGACTGTCGAGGACACTTTAAAAATCTTGCAGGGTCTGCGACAGCGTTTTGAACTGCATCACGGGATTATCATCGAGGAGGATGGTTTAGAAGCTGCTGCCAAACTTTCAAAGCGGTATTTAACGGATCGGTTTTTACCAGACAAAGCCATCGATTTGATCGACGAAGCCTGTGCAACGATTCGAGTGCGACTGAATTCTGTTCCTGAAAAGATCACGACACTCAATCAGCAGTTGATTGCATTGGAAATTGAGATCGCGAATACACAGCTAAAGGATGCAGAAGTTGAATCAATACGAGACTTGGAGCAGGAACGTCAAGATTTGGAACAGCAACTAAATGATTTGCGAAGAAACTGGAAACACGAGATCGAATTGCTGTATCAAATCTTGAATTTGAAACGGCAGATCGAATTTGCACAGCAACGTTTGGATGAAGCAAAGCTGCGTCATCAATATGAACAAGCAGCGAGTATTCAGCATCAGGAAATACCTAGTTTGGAGAAGAACCTCTCTGCTCTTGAACAACAGCTGAATGAAGCAAAGTGGTTGATCCAAGCTCAGGTCACTGGTTCAGAGGTTGCACAGGTCGTAGAACGTCTGACGGGCATTCCTCTAAAGCGATTGATCGCCTCCGAAAGAAGTAAACTTTTAGGATTGTCAGACAGGTTGAAGCAGCGAGTCGTTGGTCAAGATGAAGCTGTCTTGCGTTTGACACAAGCGGTCATACGAGCAAGAGCAGGGATGCAAAATCCCCAAGAATTGATTGGTTCCTTTCTGTTTCTTGGACCAACAGGGGTAGGAAAAACAGAGCTGGCGAAGTCTCTGGCAGAGGAACTGTTTGATGATGAAAATCAACTGATTCGTTTAGACATGTCGGAGTATATGGAAAAATACAATGTCTCCCGCCTGATCGGCTCACCTCCCGGTTATGTAGGACATGAAGAAGGGGGGCAGTTGACAGAAGCTGTCAGACGCCAACCCTATTCGATTCTTTTACTGGATGAGATTGAAAAAGCACATCCGGATGTTTTCCATCTTCTGCTACAAGTCTTAGACGAAGGGAGATTGACAGATTCGCAGGGACGTTTGATTGATTTTAAAAACACGATTTTGATCATGACAAGCAATCTTTCCTCAGAATTGATTTTAAAAGGAACCAATAACGAGGGACAACTGGATGAACAAACGATCGTAGCAGTCAATCAGAATCTGACAGAGCATTTCAAGCCTGAATTTCTCAACCGAATCGACGACATTTTGTTTTTCGCTTCACTTAGTCGAAATGACATGGTGCAGATCGTTCATAAAATGATGGCCAATGTCAGTGCGAGATTAGCTGAGCAGCAGATCGAATTGTCTTTAGATGCTGAAGCAGTTGAATGGTTGGCTGACAGTGGCTACAATCCAGTCTACGGTGCACGCCATTTGAAGCGTTTGATCAAAAGAGAGATCGAGACGGCGGTTGCTGAAGGGATCATTGCTGAAGAGATTCTTTCAGGTAGCAAGGTCAAAGTTAGAGTCCGAAAAAACAACTTGGAATTAGTGACGGATTTCTAAAGTTTATAGAAAGACCGTGTTTAAACGAGAAGCATTGTAGTATAATGAACAATGGAGAGTCGTTCAGATCTGAATGATTAATTTTATTTGTAAGCGTGCACAACTTCTGTTTTTTAGAGTAACTCAAGAAAAGATAGTTGGTTCAAAACGCAAGGCTTTATCCATTACCAAAGGGTGTGATCAAGCATGGATAAACTATGGAAACAGTATGTTGAAAACAATGGAAATATTGCTATCAGACTACCAGAAAAAGTAGCCGAATCCTGGGATATTTGTCGATTGAACCAGGTGAATCCCTATCAAAAAGCTGGAAAAACGTTGCTGACCAGTGCGCAGCTACGCAACAAGAAACGGATCAATCAAACGATTATTGACTCTGTCGACCACGAGGCAAAAAAAATTGCTGATTATTTTCGATTGAGTGAGTCGATCTTTATTTTGACAGATGACGAAGGCTATGTGTTGTGGCGAAATGGCAATCCTCGAGCCAAAGAGCATGCGAATACCATGGGTTTTTACGAAGGGAGTCGCTGGAGCGAGCTGGATGTAGGAACCAATGCCATCGGAGTGACCTTACGTACTAAGAAGCCGTCTAGCTTCTCTATGTTTGAGCACTATTCCGTTGCATCACATGATTGGAGCTGTTTTGCCTGTCCAATTTTTGACGACAATGAATTGGTCGCTGTACTAGACGTCTCTGTTTATGGACAAGATGAGGTCACCCATCAGGCGGTGATCCAACTGATTGCTGAGCGAGTGATGAATCGTTTGTTAAAAAAACGTCTGGATCATAAACAGGCACTGTTGACCTATGTTGTCGATGATCAGCCGAATGCGATCTTGTGTGACGAAGGTTCACGAATCGTCTATCTTCCACCTGAATGGAGAGGGCACCATCAATTGAAAATCGGTGAATCGATTTTGGCTTTTTGTCGCCAGTTTCAAGGGCTCTTTGATTCGGAGGAAGTGTATCATGAAGGTGAGCTGATTGGTTTTACCTATACTTTTTATTCTACGAAGGTCGAGAATGATCGCTATTATCCAGGAGTTACGAGTCAAAACACAGCCTATACGCAATTCTTAGATCAGGTCTTTCAGGTTGCTGACAGCGAGATCCCGATTCATATTTTTGGAGAGTCTGGAACTGGGAAAGAAGTGATCGCCAAAACGATCCATTACAATAGTCCCTTTAAAAAGAATCCATTGATCAGCTTGAGCTGTGCGACCATCAGTGAAAACCTGTTGGAAAGTGAATTATTTGGTTACGCTCCGGGTGCTTTTACCAATGCCAGTCCGAAAGGTTACATGGGAAAAATTCGACAGGCGAACGGTGGGACATTATTTCTTGATGAAGTCGATTCGATGCCATTAAAGATGCAGGCAGCACTACTGCGTGTACTAGAAGAAAAGCAAGTGACGCCAGTTGGGGGAAATGAAGCAATCCCGGTATCCTTTCGAATCGTGACTGCGACGAATCAGGATTTGAAGGCTGCTGTCCAAGAGAAGCGTTTTAGACAGGACCTGTTTTACCGATTGTATGTCTGCCCCTTGTCGATCCCACCATTGCGTGAACGCAGAGAGGATATCTTGCCGTTGATCCGCCGATTCTGCCAGCAACACAGTTGGCAAATAAACTGGCAAAAAGAGATTGAAGAGGTCGCCCAGCAATATCCATGGCATGGGAATATCCGAGAATTCAATCATTTTATGGAACGTTTGTATTTGCTTTATAGTCACCGAAAACCGACGATCAGTGAGATTCGCCAGCTGATCGAAGTCACCTTGATCGATCTGCAGCAACAAGAACAGCCTCGCAAAGAAGCGGCACAGTCGGTAAATAGGACACTTACGGAATTTCCAAGCCTTCATGAACGTCCAGTTGATAAATCTGCTTCTATGAAGACAAAAGCAGAGCATGAGCAGGATTTGATTTTGCGTGTATTAAAACAAACCAATTTCCATATGACCAAAACAGCAGAGATCTTGAATATCTCGCGAACTACTTTATATCGAAAAATCAAAAAGTATCAAATCGATACGAAGTAAGCAGTGGAAAGAGTTGAATTCGTGGTTGTTTTATTAGAATCGCTACACTACACAACGAAGTCTGCTTTTGTCAACCGTGAGACCACCTTGAGCCTGAAGTCTCAAGGTTGCCAAGCTTCAAACTGGAACTAATCGCTGAAGCGACCAGTTCCAGTAATTCACATTGGCTCTTGGGCACGGTGACGTCGCAGCCTTGTCGTTACGTTTCGCTAAGTATGAAAAAGAGATTATTCTTATTAGTAGTCATCGAAAGGTTACCTTTAGCGTAACGAAGAGAAAGATTTGCGTTGTCGCCGTGCCTAGAATTCAATGTGAATTAGGGTCAGTTGCCAATTTGATTGGTTCCACGGCTGACTTGAAGCAAAACTTTTTCGTAGTGAAGCATTTCTATACAAAAACAACTGCAAATGGTAGTAATTATCCACCCGTGAAAACGGGTGGCTTTTTATCACCTCTAGAAGAGGTCGCCATTCGCTGCCCCTTAAAAGGAGCTTTTTCAAAGACTGCCAACCGCTCATCGCTCGCCTCTTTATTTATTT